>NZ_JBHVXZ010000033.1:0-40548 GCF_042881395.1 Amycolatopsis sp. NPDC058278
ATGACGAGTGAATGGCCGCGCTTTTGACGTGTGCTAAATATAGCCGGCTGTGCGATTCCGCCAGCGGACCGGAGGACCTGGCGGACCCGGCCAGACCCCACCCTGCATCCCGATCCGAAGCCCGAACGCGGCCGGTGGCGCCGGGTCAAGACACGCTTTCCCGTCTTGACGCGGTGCCACCGGCCGTCGTCACAATCAGGCTTCGGGATGCAGGTCCTACGACAGTGCGACGAGATCTGCAGACGCGTCCTAGGCGTACATCGCCAACCAAATGGCAATGTAGTGCGACACGGCAGCCAACACAGTGCAGGCGTGGAAGAACTCGTGGTACCCGAAAGTCTCCGGCCAGTGGTTCGGCCACTTCACGGCGTAGAACACCGCACCCAGCGTGTAGAACAACCCGCCCACGCAGAGCAGCACCAGCGCACCGACTCCCGCATGCGTGGCCAGCTCCGGGAACACGAACACCGCGACCCACCCGAGCGCGATGTAGATCGGCACCCCGAGCCACCGGGGCGCGTTCGGCCACAGCATCTTCAGCGCCACGCCGGCGATCGCGCCGCCCCAGACGATCGACAGGATCACGTACCCCGTCGGCTTCGACATCGCCAGCAGGGTGAACGGGGTGTACGTGCCCGCGATGAACAGGAAGATCATCGAGTGGTCCGCGCGCTTCATCCACTTGTACGCGCGGGGGCTCCAGAACTTGCGGTGGTACAGCGCGCTCACGCCGAACAGGCCGAGGACCGTCAGGCCGTAGACCGACGTCGCGAGGGCCGCGATCGGGGACACTGTGGACGCGGCCAAGGACACCAGCGTCGCCGCTGCCGCAACCGCGCCGAAGAACGTCCAGAAGTGGATGTGTCCGCGCAGCCGGGGGCGGAGGTCCACTACGGGCTCGGGTGGTTCCGTCTTCACGCTCACACATCCAGGTTACGACAGCGTAGGTTCTCCAGCAGTGCTCAAGTCACACGCCTCACACCGGGTGCGTACGCTGACTCGACGTGAGTGTTCGCTCCTTCTTGTCCGACGTCGTGTACAGCGCCTACGGCAGGCGCCTCATCCAGCAGGCCGCCGGGCGGCATCCCCGGCACATCGCCATCATGCTCGACGGCAACCGCCGGTGGGCCCGTGAAGCGGGCTTCACGGACGTTTCGGACGGCCACCGCGCCGGGGCCAAGAAGATCGCGGACTTCCTGAGCTGGTGCCAGGAGGCCGACGTCGAGGTCGTCACCATGTGGCTGCTGTCCACCGACAACCTCAACCGCGACCCGGACGAGCTCACGCCGCTGCTGAAGATCATCACCGACGTCACCGACGAGCTCGCCGCGCCCGGCACGCCGTGGCGGCTGCGGATCGTCGGCGCGCTCGACCTGCTCCCCGCCGAGGTCGCCAAGCGCCTCAGCGAAGCCGCCGCCCGGAGCGAAGGGCGGAGCGGGATGGAGGTCAACATCGCGGTCGGCTACGGCGGGCGCCAGGAAATCGCGGACGCCGTGCGGAAGCTGCTGCGGCAGCACGCCGACGAGGGAACGTCCATTCACGAGCTGGCGAAGATCCTCGACGTCGACCACATCTCCGAGCACCTCTACACCTCGGGCCAGCCGGACCCGGACCTCATCATCCGCACGTCGGGCGAGCAGCGGCTTTCCGGCTTCCTGCTGTGGCAGTCCGCGCACTCGGAGTTCTGGTTCACCGAGGCGTACTGGCCCGCCTTCCGCCGCGTCGACTTCCTGCGTGCCATCCGCGACTACGCCTGGCGGCACCGCCGGTTCGGCTCCTAGACACCCGGAAAAGCCGCTGGTCAGCGACCCTGAAGAGCACTCAGGGTTGATTTCGGTCGACCGACGGTGAGGTGACGATCTGGCGAATCACCGTGTTGGCTCCCTGCGCGCCGCCGGATTCGTGGGTACCTTCCGTGGTGAGGGCACGCGTTCCGTGCGGGTCCTCGCGGGAGGCCCTGGTCGTGGCGGTGATCGAGGGGGCGGTTCAGCCGCCCACGAGACGCTCGAGGGGGCCGGCACCCGGCCCTCGTGGCCGCACCACCTGACCCACCAGGTCAGGAGGAACGGTCCAGCCAGGGAGGTGCCCGGCCCAGCGAGTGCGGGCGTGAGGTGCACACGCCCTCGAGGGAGATGCCGTCGTGACTGCGCAGCGTTTGCCCCGTAAGGCCTCTGGCCGTTCTTCGACCGGTGCCGTTCCTGGCCCGGAGAAAGCCTCGACCTCGCCCGAATTCCAGCAGCACATGTACGTGCTCGACACGTCGGTCCTCCTTTCGGACCCGTGGGCGGTCACTCGGTTCGCCGAGCACGCTGTCGTGCTTCCGCTGGTCGTCATCAGTGAACTGGAGGCGAAGCGCCACCACCCGGAGCTCGGCTGGTTCGCCCGGGAATCCCTGCGCATGCTCGACGACCTGCGCCGGCAGTACGGCAGGCTCGACGCGCCGCTCCCCATCGGGGACCACGGCGGCACGCTGCAGGTGGAGCTGAACCACTCGGACCCGTCGGTGCTCCCGTCCGGGTTCCGGACCGACTCCAACGACCACCGCATCCTCGCCTGCGCGCTCAACCTCGCAGCCGAGTTCGCGCAGGTCACGCTGGTGACGAAGGACATTCCGCTGCGGGTCAAGGCGGGTGCGGTGGGCCTCGAGGCCGACGAGTACCGCGCGCAGGAGGTCACGCCGTCCGGCTGGACGGGCATGGCGGACGTGGACGTCGCGCAGGACGTGCTCGACACGCTGTTCGGCGGCGGCACCGTCGACCCGGTCGAATACGGCATGGACGAGCTCGCCGAGCTGCCCTGCCACACCGGGCTGCGGCTGCTCGCGGGCAGCTCCAGCGCGCTCGGGCGGATCACGGCGGACAAGCGCATCCGGCTGGTCCGGGGCGACCGCGAGGCGTTCGGCCTGCACGGCCGCAGCGCCGAACAGCGCGTCGCGCTCGACCTGCTGCTCGACTCCGACGTCGGGATCGTCTCGCTGGGCGGCCGGGCCGGCACCGGCAAGTCGGCGCTCGCCCTGTGCGCGGGCCTCGAGGCGGTGATGGAACGCCGTCAGCACCGCAAGGTCGTGGTGTTCCGGCCGGTCTACGCGGTCGGCGGCCAGGACCTCGGCTACCTGCCCGGGTCCGAGAGCGAGAAGATGCAGCCGTGGGCGCAGGCGGTGTTCGACACCCTCGGCGCGCTGGTCAGCCAGGACGTCCTCGACGAGGTCTTCGACCGCGGCATGCTCGAGGTGCTCCCGCTGACGCACATCCGCGGCCGGTCGCTGCACGACACGTTCGTGATCGTCGACGAGGCGCAGTCGCTGGAGCGCAACGTCCTGCTCACGGTCCTTTCGCGGCTCGGCACGGCGTCACGGGTGGTGCTCACGCACGACGTCGCCCAGCGTGACAACCTGCGCGTCGGGCGCCACGACGGCGTCTCGGCGGTGATCGAGAAGCTCAAGGGTCACCCGCTGTTCGCGCACGTCACGTTGCCGCGCTGGTTGCGCGCGCCTTTCGCCGCCGTGGACACCGTTTTGTTGGTGTCCCCCGGCGCACGCCCCCGGGGGGCGGCGCGCGCGCCGCCCCCGGCAACCCTTTCCGCCTTCGCCGGACATCCGGTGAAAAACCCGCTCGGCCGCTGGACGGCCGTTCCACGGTGTGGGCATAGTTGGCCGCATGGCGCCGGAAAGCCTTTCCCGTCGTGAGCTCCTCGTCCGTGGTGGCGTCACCGCCGCCGCGCTGGCCGTGGCCGGGGCGGGGGTGGCCGAGGCCGAACCGGACGTTCGGCCGGATGCCGGCCACGACGGCGTGGTGCTGCGCGAAGGCACGAACATGTCCGCCGCGCTGTCACCGGACGGCCGGTGGATTGCGGTCGACCTGGTCACCGGGATCTGGGTGCTGCCCGCCGCCGGCGGCCGCGCCCGGCGGCTCACCGGCGACCTGCAGGACGCCACGCTCCCGAGCTGGTCGCCGGACGGCCGCCGGATCGTGTTCCAGTCCTACCGCGACGGCAACTTCCACCTGTACGTCATCGATGCCGCCGGCGGCGCGCCCCGCAAGCTCACCAGCGGGCGGTTCGACCACCGGGAACCCGTGTTCTCGCCGGACGGCACCAAGATCGCCTTCAGCAGCGACCGGGACGGCAGCTACGGCATCCACCTGCTGGACGTCGCCTCCGGAGCGATCAGCACGGTGGTGTCCACCGCGGACGAAGAGGCGTCGCCGCGCTGGTCGGCCGGCGGCACGAAGATCGTCTACACCGTGAACGACACCGCCATCGACGTCGTCACCCCGGCCACCGGCGCCCGCACGCGCCTGGTCAGCGCGACCGGCACCGACAAGCTCTACGGTCCCGCGTTCGGCCCCGGCGGGCAGCCCAGCTACCTGCGGCTGCGGGGCGCCGAAGCGGACCTCATGCTCGGCGACGAGCAGCTGACCAAGGGCGAGGACGTCTTCGGCTTCGCCGCGAACTGGTCCGGGTCCGCCGTGCTCTACACCGCCGACGGGCACATCCGGCGGCGCGAGCGGTCCGGCGCCGTCACGGACGTCCCGTTCGAAGCAGGGGTGTCCACGGCACCGCGTGACTACCGAAGGCGGGTCCGTGACCTGGACTCGGCCGCGCCGAAGCCCGTCCGGGGCATCGCCGGTCCGGTGGTGTCCCGGGACGGCAGGCGGATCGCGTTCCGGGCCCTCAACGCGATCTACGTCGTCGCGGCCGGCGGCGGCCGGCCACAGCGGCTGATCGGCGACGGCTACTTCAACTCCGACCCGGACTTCCACCCGGACGGGACGAAGCTGCTCTACACGAGCGACCGGCTCGGCACCGCCGACCTGTGGCTGCGCGACCTCGGCACCGGCGAGGACACCGTCCTCACCCGGCTGCCGGGCGCCCAGGTCGCGCCGCGGTGGTCGCCGGACGGCGGCCGGGTGGCCTACGCCGACCAGGACGGCGCCACGTGGATCCACGAGGTGGCCACGGCCCAGGCCCAGCAGGTGACGCCGCCGCTGTTCATGCCGGGCCGGCCCACCTGGTCGCCCGATGGGACGGTCATCGCGCTGGCGGCGGTCAAGCCGTACTCGCGGCGGTACCGCGAAGGCACGAGCCAGATCCTCACGGTCGACCTGAAGACCCACGAACTCCGCTACGCCGAGCCGATGCCGTTCCGTTCGCTCGCCACCCGCGGCGACGACGGTCCACTGTGGTCACCCGACGGCCGGTACCTCGCGTTCACGGTCGAAAGCGTCGCCTGGATCGCCCCGGTCGACGGCACCGGCAAGTTTGTCGGCGCGCCGAGGCAGGTCACCCACGACGTCACCGACTCCCTGGCCTGGCAGGGGAACGACACGCTCGTCTACCTGTCGAAGGGGCAGCTCAAGGCCCAGAAGATCACCGGCGGCGAGCCGCGCACGATCCGGCTCGACTTCACCTGGGCCCGGCCGCGCCCGCCACGCCCGACCGTCATCCACGTCGGCGCGGCGTGGGACGGTGTCGCCCGGACGCTGCGGCGCGACGTCGACATCGTCGTCGACGGCGGCCGGATCGCCGACGTCCGGCCGCACCGGGACGCACCCGGGACGGTCGACGCGCACGACCTGACCGCCATGCCCGGCCTCATCGACATCCACAACCACTGGCACCTGCGCGGCCGGCAGTGGGGCGACCGGCAAGGCAGGCTGTGGCTGTCCTACGGCATCACCACGACCCGCTCGCCCGGCGACCCGGTGTACCAGATGCTGGAGACGCGCGAGGCGCTGGAATCCGGAAACCGCGTCGGGCCAAGGTACTTCGGCACCGGCGAAGCCATCGACGGCTCCCGGATCTACTACAACTTCATGCGGCCGACCCTGTCGCCCGAGCAGCTGAACCTGGAGCTGTCCCGGGCGGTCGAGCTGGAATACGACATGATCAAGACGTACGTCCGGCTTCCCGTGGCCTACCAGCAGGCGGTCGTCCGGGCCGCGCACCGGGCGGGCATCCCGCTGTCGTCGCACTACCTGTACCCGGCGGCGAACATCGGCATGGACGCGATGGAGCACACCGGGGCCACCAACCGGCTCGGGTACTCGCACACCGTCAGCCGGATCGGCCGGTCCTACCAGGACGCGGTCGAATTGTTCGTCCGCTCGGGGATGTCGATCACGCCGACGTTGTTCACGTCCAGGGCGTTGTACGCGGACGACAAGTCGCTCGTGACCGACGAGCGCACCGAAGTCCTCTTCCCGCCGTGGGAATACCAGCTGCTCAAGACCACGGCGGACACCGCGGGCAACCCGGAGAACGCGTACCTGCACCAGGTCCTCGCCGGGAACGTCGACATGGTGCTGCGGATCCACCGGGCGGGCGGGTTCGTGGTCACCGGCACGGACTCGCCGTTGGACAACGTGGCCGTCTCGACCCACCAGAACCTGCGGGCCATGGTCGCCTTCGGGTTCACGCCGTACGAGGCGCTCACCACCGCCACCCGCAACCCGGCGCGGTGGCTGGGGCTCGAGGACCGGATCGGTGTGCTCAAGCGAGGTGCGTACGCCGATCTGTCGCTGGTCAGCGGCAACCCGTTGCAGGACATCAAGGCGGCCGCGAACGTCCGCAGCGTGCTGGTCGGCGGCGTGCTGCGCACGGTCGGCGAGTTGCTGGCGCCCTACCGGAACCAACCGGGCGCACGGGCGGCCACCGAGGTGGCGCCCGCGGCCCGGTCGGCGGAGAAGCAGCACTGGTGGCACGTTCCGGAGTGGTCGGAACACGTGTGCTGCGCGGGCTGACTACCAGCCTGCGGGGAGGGGACGGCCTTCGGCGAACCCGGCCGCCGACTGGACGCCCAGCACCGCGCGCTCGTGGAACTCCTCGAGGGTCCGCGCACCCGCGTAGGTGCAGGACGAACGCACGCCGGAGCCGATCGAGTCCAGCAGGTCCTCGACGCCAGGGCGCTGCGGGTCCAGCGACATCCGCGACGACGAGATGCCCTCCTCGAACAGCGCCTTGCGTGCGCGGTCGAACGAGTTGTCCGTCCGCGTCCGCGCGCCGACGGCGCGCTTCGACGCCATGCCGAACGACTCCTTGTAGGGCCGTCCCTGCTCGTCGAACCGCAGGTCGCCGGGGGATTCGTAGGTGCCGGCGAACCACGAGCCGACCATCGCCGCGGACGCGCCGGCGGCCAGCGCCAATGCGACGTCACGCGGGTGGCGGACCCCGCCGTCGGCCCAGACGTGCTTGCCCAGCTCGCGCGCGGCGGCCGCGCAGTCGGCGACCGCGGAGAACTGCGGGCGGCCGACGCCGGTCATCATCCGGGTGGTGCACATCGCGCCCGGCCCGACGCCGACCTTGACGACGTCGGCCCCGGCCTGGATCAGGTCGCGCGTGCCCTCGGCCGTGACCACGTTCCCGGCGACCACCGGGACCTGCGGCGACACCGACCGGACGGCCTTCAGCGCGGCGATCATCTTCTCCTGGTGCCCGTGCGCGGTGTCGACGACCAGCACGTCGACGCCCGCCTTCAAGACGGCTTCGGCCTTCGCCGCGACATCGCCGTTGACGCCGACCGCGGCGGCGACGCGCAGCTTGCCCGCGTCGTCGACGGCCGGGGTGTAGATGTCCGCGCGCAGCGACCCGACGGCGGTCAGCACGCCCGCGAGCCGGCCGTCGGCGTCCAGGCCGAGCGCCAGGTTCGCGCCGTGGCTGTGCAGGAGTTCGAAGACCTCACGCGCCGGCGTGGTCAGGGGGACGGCGACGGCCGGCGGTTGTGCGACGTCGGCGAGACGCGCGAAGCGGTCGACGCCCGCGCAGGCCGCTTCGTCGACGATGCCGACCGGGCGGCCTTCGCCGTCCACGACGACGACAGCGCCGTGGGCCCGCTTGTGGACCAGGTTGAGGGCGTCGGCGACGGCGTCACCGCCGGTCAGCACCAGTGGCGTGTCCCACACGGTGTGGCGGCTCTTCACCCAGCCGACGATCTCGGCGACGGCGGCGCTGTCCACATCCTGGGGCAGCACCACCAGGCCACCGCGCCGGGCGACGGTCTCGGCCATCCGGCGGCCGGCGACCGCGGTCATGTTCGCGACCACGATCGGGATCGTCGCGCCGGTGCCGTCCGCGGTGGCGAGGTCGACGTCGAAGCGGGACTCCACGTCCGAACGGTTCGGCAGCAGGAACACGTCGTCGTAGGTCAGGTCGTGGGCGGGCCGGTGGCCGTCGAGGAAACGCACGAGTGCCCAGACTACCTGCCGGGCGCGTGGCAGGATCGAGGGCATGAGCCGCCGCGACCGGGACACCGAGGGACGGGCACGCAACGCACGGCCGCGCGACGGCCTCGGCCGGCCGCTGCCGTACGGCGCGTACGGCGTCGAGCGTCAGCCGGAAGGCATCGAACGCACGCCGGCGCAAACGCTTGCGGAGGCCCAGCGGCTGCTCGACGACGGCAAGCCGTTCCACGCGCACGAAGTCTTCGAGGACGCGTGGAAGACCACCGACGGCCCCGACCGCGAGCTCTGGCGCGGCCTCGCCCAGCTCGCGGTGGGGCTGACGCACGCCGCGCGCGGCAACAACGTCGGCGCGGTGTCCCTGCTGGAGCGGGGCGCGGCGAACATCGAGCCGTTCCGGGACGAGCCGCACCACGGCATCGACGTCGCCGGCCTGCAGGAGTGGGCGCGCAGCCTCGCCGATGAGGCGAAACAGCGCGTACGGGTGTCGCCGAGCGTGCCGCGGCTGACGTGCTGACGGCGGTCGGTGCCGCGGTCATCGCGGCGGTGGCGTCGCTGGTCGGCGTGACGCTGGGCGCGCTGGTCGAACCGGTGAAGCTCAACGCGGCCCGGCGCGCGAAGCTGCGGCAGGACCGGGCCGACCGCTGTGCCGGGCTGATCGAGGCCGCAACGCGGGCGCGCAAGCACATCATCGACATCAACGTGATCCACCGCCGCCGGGAACTGGACAAAGAGCTCGAGACCGACGCCCAGCGGGAGATCGAGTTCGAAGACGGGTACTACACGGCTCGCACCGACATGCGCGCGTTCTACGGGCTGCTCGTGATGAGCGGGCCGGACGAGCTGGTCGAGCAGGCGAACCTGCTCCGCCGGAAGGAGATGGAGCTCCACCACACCCGGTGGGAGCTCGACGACTCCCGGAAGTTCGACCGGAAGTTCCTGCCCACGCCGGTCCGGGAAGCCAGCGCCGCCTTCGACCGGGCGATCGAGGACTTCGCCCTCGTCGCCCGGAAGCACACCTCCTAAGGCTGGTCCCAGCCGTCCGAAGCCGCCTTCTCGGCGCCGATCGTCGTGCCCGCGCCGTGTCCGGTGTGGACCTTCGTCGCCTCCGGGAGCGCGAACAGCTTCTCGCGGATGGAGTGCACGATCGTCGGGTAGTCCGAATAGGACCGTCCGGTGGCGCCGGGGCCACCGTGGAAGAGCGTGTCGCCGGTGAACAGGACGCCCAGTTCCGCCGCGTACAGGCACACCGCGCCGGGCGCGTGCCCCGGCGTGTGGATGACGCGGAGTTCGGTGCCCGCGACGGTGAGCACCTGGCCGTCGGCCAGTTCGCCGTCCGGGGCGCGGTCCGGGTGCGTGAGGTTCCAGACGACCCGGTCGTCCGGGTGCAGCAGGATCGGCGCGCCGGTGGCGGCGGCGAGTTCCGGGGCGGCGTTGATGTGGTCGTTGTGCGCGTGGGTGCAGACGATCGCGGCCAGTTTCCGCTCGCCCACGACGTTTTCGATCGCCTTCGCGTCGTGCGCCGCGTCGATCACGATCACTTCCGCGTCGTCGCCCACGAGCCAGACGTTGTTGTCGACGTCCCAGCTGCCCCCGTCGAGCTGGAAGACACCGGAGGTCACCAGGTTCTGCACGATCGCCGTCATGCGTCCGACCCTAGTGGTCATTCGGGTGGTCGATGACATACCGGCGGTATGCTACTGTCGAGTCACCTTACTGCGAGTAAGTTCGAGAGGTGACGTGACGACCCTCCTGGCGGAGCCGTTGAAGCTGCGGTGCGGCGAGGTGCTGCCGAACCGCCTGGTGAAGTCGGCGCTGAGCGAGCAGCTCGGCGACCGCCGCAACGCGCCGACGCGGGAGCTCTTCGAGCTGTACCGGACCTGGGCCGGCGGTGGTGCGGGCGCGTTGATCACCGGGAACGTCATGGTCGACCCGGCCGCGCTCGGCGAGCCGCGCAACGTGGCCGCGACGCCGGATCCGGCGGTCTACCGGCCGTGGGCCGGCGCGGTCGAGGGCACGGAGGCGCGGCTGTGGGTGCAGCTGAACCACCCCGGCCGGCAGAGCCCGCGGTACCTCTCGCGGCAGCCCGTCGCGCCGTCCGTGGTGCCCTTCGGCAATCGAGGCATCCGTACCGCCTTCGCCGTGCCGCGGGCTCTGACCGGCGAAGAGATCGAAGCGATCATCGAGCGCTTCGGCGTCGCGGCGCGCACGTTCGTCGAAGCGGGTTTCACGGGCGTGCAGATCCATGGCGCCCACGGCTATCTGGTTTCGCAGTTCCTTTCCCCGCTGACCAACCTGCGGACCGACGCCTGGGGCGGCGACGCGGTGCGCCGCCGCCGGTTCCTGCTCGAGGTGGTCCGGCGGGTGCGCGAAGCGGTCGGCGACGCCGTGCCGGTGTCCGTCAAGCTCAACAGCGCGGACTTCCAGCGCGGCGGCTTCACCGAGGACGAGTCCCTGGAGGTCGTGGGCGAACTCGGTGAGGCCGGGCTCGACCTGCTGGAAGTGTCCGGTGGCACCTACGAGAAGGCCGCGATGATGGGCGCGGGGCGCGCGAGCACCCAGGCGCGCGAAGCGTACTTCCTGGACTACGCGGCGAAAGCGCGTGAAGTCTCCGACGTCGCCCTGATGGTCACCGGCGGGTTCGCGACACCGGGCGGAATGGCCGGAGCACTGCGCTCGGGCGAGGTCGACGTGATCGGGCTCGGCCGCCCGCTGGTCGCCGACCCCGGCCTGCCCGCCCGGCTGCTCGCCGGTGAGGACGTCCGCGCCGAGCGGTTGTGCCCCAAGACCGGGATCCGGCTGGCCGACAGCCTCTTGGAGATCCAGTGGCACACTCGGCAGATGCACCGGATCGCCGCGGGCAAGCCGGCCGACCGGCGCGGCGCGCTCCCGACACTGGTGCGGGCGGGCCTCACCGACGGGCTCAACGCGTTCCGCCGCGTCCGCGGTTAGGCCGGTTCGAGCCGCGTGAACCGGCGGTCGTACAGGAGCGCGGCCGCCGCGAGCGCGGTGAAGAAGAGGCCGATGAAGACGCAGTTCAGCGCGACCTGGCCGTAGCCGAGGGCGCCCGCGTCGACGAACGGGTACGGGTAGAAGCCGGTGACCGCGCCGCGCGGGAGCGTGAACGCGAGCCAGGCCAGCGGGTAGAGCAGCGACCACCAGACCGTGCGCCACGTCAGGGTCCCGCGCGGGCCGGCCAGGAGCCAGCCGAGCACGAACAGGAACGGCGTCACCTTGTGCAGCATCGTGTCGGCGAAGAACGCGAGGCCGTGCAGGTCGTGCAGGCCGGCCAAGGCGACCTGGTAGACGATGCCGGTCACGATGATGCCGGCCAGCGCGTCCAGCCAGAGGACGGTGAACAGCCGCCCGCGGGCCCGGCCCAGCGCGACCAGGGCCGAGGCGAGCACGACCAGCAGGTTCGAATCGATCGTGAAGAAGCAGAGCAGGTTCGCCACCCGCCCGTCCGGGGCGCTCGCGGTCGTGACGACCTGGGTGACGAGGCCGGCCAGAGCGACCACCGCGGTGACCGCGAACCAGGCGCGGGTGAACTTCTCGCTGCGCATCGCCGGAGCTTAGCTCCATTGTGGACCCAGTGCGGCCGGACCGGTCACGCCCCGGCGCGGTCCGCACCGGGGCGCCCGGTCGTCACGCCGTGAGAAGCGAGTCCCGGAGCGCGACGAAGGCCTCGTACTCCGCCTTCTGCTCGACCGGCAGCTGGTAGGCGACGGCCAGGAGCTTCGTCACGGACGGGAGGATGCTGAGCCGGAACGTCCGGCCCTCGGTCGTCTTGATGACGAACCGGCCCTGCATGTCGCGCTTCTTGACCGAGGCCCGGTTGGCGTCGTTGATCGTCAGCGGCGTGCCCGCCGTGACGGTGCCGTTCTTCTCCTCGAGCGGGACGAGGACGAGATCGGTCTGCCCCGGTCTGAAGCCCAGGGCGAAGTTGGCGACCGAGGTGGTCCGGAAGACCAGGTAGTTCTTCTGCCTGATCTCCGCGGCGTACACCTTGGTGTAGCTCGCCCCGTCGGCGACGGCTCCGTCGAAGGCGGCGTGGATGGCCGCCTTCATCTGTTCCTTGCTGACCACTGGTTGCTCCTCCATGACCGCTCGGGAAGTGAGCGGGATCTCTGTGAAGGAGCGCACTCTAGGGATCTTCGCCGCCGGTCGTGGCGGGAAAATTCCCGCCAACTCGCACCGGAAGCGCGTCGAATCGCCGAACGCTTCCGCAGGCCGCGCCGGCACCCTCCACTTTGGTCCGCGGGAACAGCGGGCACCAGCGACTTTCGTCGGTCCTTGCGTCAGCTCCCTTCCGAGCGGTCGCCGTGCAGCAGGCCGCGGACCGTGTCGATCGTGTCCGCTTCGGCCGGGTCCTTGTCCGGGCGGTAGCGGACCACCCGGGCGAACCGCAGCGCCAGACCGCCCGGGTAACGCGTGCTCACCTGCGCGCTGTCCAGCTCGATCTCCACCACGACCTCCGGCCGGACGTACACCGTCCAGTCGTCGCGGTGGGTCTCGATCTCCTGGAACGTCCTGGTCTGCCACGCCAGCAGCTCGTCGGTCATGCCCTTGAACGTCTTGCCCACCATGATCGGCGGGCCGCCGTCCGGGTCGCGGGCGCCCAGGTGCAGGTTCGACAGCGTGCCGGTGCGCCGCCCGTGACCCCACTCCGCCGCCAGCACCACCAGGTCGATCGTGTGCACCGGCTTGACCTTCAGCCACGCCCGCCCCCGCCGCCCGGCCGCGTACGGCGCGGCCAGGTCCTTGACCATCACCCCTTCGTGGCCCGCTTCCATCGCCGCCTCCAGCACGGCGGCCGCACCCGCGGTGCCCACCTCGCCGGGGATGACGTGCGCCCCGGCGACCTTGCGCAGCGCCGCGTTGCGCTCCGACAGCGGCGCGTCCAGCAGGTCGATGCCGTCGAGGTGCAGGCAGTCGAAGAAGTACGGCCGCAGCAGCAGCGCCTTGACCTGTTCCTCGCGGGTGCTGCCGAACCGGCTCATCGTGTCCTGGAACGGCCGCGGCCGCCCGGCGTCGGTCAGGGCCAGGGTTTCGCCGTCGAGCACGACCGACTCGCAGGGCAGCGCCCGCACGAGGTCCACCAGTTCCTGCACGCTGCCGGTGATCTCGCGCAGCGTCCGCGTCCAGACGTGCACCTCGTCGCCCTGGCGGTGCACCTGGATCCGCGCACCGTCCATTTTGTACTCGACGATCGCCTCGGCGTGCTCGGCGACGGCTTCGTCCAGCGACTCCGCCGGTGACGCCAGCATCGGCTTGATCGGCGTGCCGAGCGTGAGCCGGAACTCCGCCAGCGCGGCCGGCCCGCCGGTCATCGCCGCGACCCCGGTGACGCCGAGCTTCCCGGACAGCATGAAGGCCCGCCGCACGTCCTCGGCAGGCACCTCCGACGCGGCCGCGATGGCGTCGACCATCACGCCCTCCAGCGCGCCCTGCCGCAGTTCCCCGGTGACCAGCCGGAACAGGAACTGCTGCTCGTCCTCCGTCAGCCGCTCGAACAACGCCCGCAGCACTTCCTGCCGCCGCGTGTTCGACCCGGTCCCGGCCGCCACGCCCGCGGCCGCGGTCAGCGCCGCGTCCACCTCCAGCACCGAGGCCACCGGCTCGGCCGCGGCGCCGGCGCCCAGGCCGGCCAGGGTGCGCCAGCCCGCACCCAGCCTGTCCTGCGCCGTCTGCCCGGTCAGGTACGCGATCACCGTGGGCAGCTCGGCCATCTCCGCCGCGCGCAGCACCGCGGCCAGGAGGGCGATCTTCGCCTTCCTGGACCGGGTCGCCGCCAGTTCGGCGGACGCGCGGACCAACTCGCTCAGCAACACCCGGACATCATGACCCGGACCACCGACAGTTTCACGCCGGGCGGACGTTTGCCCTGGTCAGCGGGGCCTCGGCGATCCAGCTGGCCAGCAGGCCGAGCGCGCGCTCGCTCTCCGAACCGGGCTCGGCGTGGTAGATCACCAGGCCCTGGTCCGGGTCGTCCGGCAGGCGCAGCGTCTCGTACCGCAGCCGCAGCTCGCCGACCACCGGGTTCATGATCAGCTTCCACCCCCGGGCCTTCTCCTGGACCGCGTGTTCGGCCCACAGCGTCCGGAACTGCGCACTCGCCCGCGAAAGCTCGTCGACGAGCTGAGCGAACTCCGGGTCCCCGGGGTGCCTGCCGCTCTCCGCACGGAGGTTCGCGACGAGTTCGCGGCACACCGCGTCCCACTCCGGGTGCAGCTGCTTCGCGCGTTCGTCGGTGAAGACGAGCTTCGGCATGCTGCGCTCTTCGAGCCGGCCGAAGTCGAACGAGACCGCGCCGCCGAGAGCGTTCCAGGCCAGCACTTCCAGGTACCGCCCAAAGACGAACGCGGGTGCCTGGACGGCGTCCAGCAGCTGCTGCAGCTCGGGCCGGACCCGCTGTGGCGCGCTCTTTTCCCGGCGCTTCGGCGCGGCGAGGTTGCGCAGGTAGGACTCCTCGCCGGCGTCGAGGCGCAGCGCGCGGGCCAGTGCGCCGAGGATCGCGTCGGAGACGTTCTTCGCGCGGCCCTGCTCCAGCCGCGTGTAGTAGTCGACGCTGATCCCGGCCAGCTGCGCCAGTTCCTCGCGGCGCAGCCCCTTGACCCGCCGGTGGGTGACCCCGGGCGGCAGCCCGAGGTCGGCGGGGTCCAGGGCGGCGCGGCGCGCCTTCAAGAAGGCGCCCAGCTCGGCTGCGTCACTCATGCTTCGCGCTTCACTTCCCGCCACGCGCCATGCGCAGCACGTCGAGCGCCTCGTCGAGCTGCTCCTCGGTGAGCTTGCCGTCCCGCACGTACCCGCGCTCGATGACGACTTCGCGGATCGTCTTGAGCTCCTTCAAAGCCTGCTTCGCGACCGCGGCCGCTTCTTCGTAGCCGATGTACTTGTTCAGCGGCGTCACGATCGACGGCGAACCTTCGGCGTAGGTGCGCGTGCGTTCGGCGTTCACCGTGATGCCCGCGAACACCTTGTCCGCCAGCAGCCGCGAAACGGCCGCGATCAACCGCGCCGATTCGAGGACGTTCCGGGCGATCACCGGCAGGTTGACGTTCAGCTGGAAATTGCCCGCCGCGCCCGCGAAAGCGACGGCCGCGTCGTTGCCGATCACCTGCGCGACCACCTGCAGCGTCGCCTCCGGGATCACCGGGTTCACCTTGCCCGGCATGATCGACGAGCCCGGCTGAAGGTCCGGCAGCGCCAGCTCGGCCAAGCCGGTGCGCGGCCCGGAACCCAGCCAGCGCAGATCGTTGGCGATCTTGTTGAGCGACACGGCGACCGTGCGCAGGTGCCCGGACGTCTCGACGACGCTGTCCTGCGTCGCCTGCGCCTCGAAGTGGTCGCGTGCCTCGGTCAGCGGCAGGCCGGTCACCGAGGCGAGTTCCGCGGCGACGCTGGAACCGAAGCCGTCCGGCGCGTTCAGGCCCGACCCGACGGCCGTGCCGCCGATCGGCAGCTCGCCCAGCCGCGGCAGGCCCGACTTGAGCCGTTCGACACCGAAGCGGACCTGGGACGCCCAGGCCCCCGCCTCCTGGCCCAGCGTGATCGGCACCGCGTCCATCAGGTGCGTGCGGCCGGATTTCACGACGTCGGCCCACTCCGCGGCGCGCACCTCGATGGCGCCGGCCAGGTGCTCGAGCGCCGGGATGACGTCCTTCACGACGGCTTCGGTCGCGGCGACGTGGATGGTCGTCGGGAAGGTGTCGTTCGACGACTGCGACGCGTTGACGTGGTCGTTCGGGTGGACGTCCCGGCCGAGGGCGCGGGAGGCGAGCGTCGCGATGACCTCGTTGGCGTTCATGTTCGACGACGTCCCGGACCCGGTCTGGAAGACGTCGATCGGGAAGTGCGCGTCGTGGGCGCCGGCGGCGACCTCGTCGGCGGCGGCCGCGATGGCGTCCGCGACGTCGGCGTCGAGCACGCCCAGCTCGAGGTTCACGCGCGCGGCGGCGGCCTTGAGCAGGCCGAGCGCGCGGATCTGGGCGCGCTCCAGGCCCCGGCCGGAGATGGGGAAGTTCTCCACGGCCCGCTGGGTCTGCGCGCGGTAGAGCGCGTCGGCCGGCACGCGGACCTCGCCCATGGTGTCGTGTTCGATCCGGTATTCCTGATCAGCCATGACACCGATTCTGGCCCTCTTCGCGCGTGACCGCGTGGTGGCGTCGCCCACCCTCGGCGGCGCGCGACGCTAGGATCGGGTGTGTTCTCGATCACCGCCATCCACCACTGGCTGGAGCGAGCATGACTGACGTTGCCGGGGGTCCGTACGACCTCGTGATCATCGGTGCGGGCCCGACGGGCCTGTTCGCCGCGTACTACGCCGGGTTCCGCGGCCTCTCGATGGCGGTGGTCGATTCGCTGCCCGAGCCCGGCGGCCAGGTGACCGCGATGTACCCGGAGAAGATGATCTACGACGTCGGCGGCTTCGCCGAGGTCCGCGGCCGCGATCTCGTCGAGGGCCTGGTGAAGCAGGCCGCGCCGTTCAAGCCGAAGTACCTGCTGGGGCGCAAGGCCGAAAAGCTGGAGCCGGCCGGGGACGGCGTCGAGCTGACCCTCGACGGCGGCGAGACGCTGCGTGCCCGCGCCGTGCTGATCACCGCGGGCATCGGCGAGTTCACCCCGCGCCCGCTGCCGGCCGGCGACGGCTGGCTCGGCCGCGGCATGGTGCACTTCGTCCCCTCGCTGCAGGTGCACGCGGGCCAGCACGTCGTGGTCGTCGGCGGCGGCGACTCGGCGTTCGACTGGATCCTCGCGCTGCACCCGGTCGCGGCGAGCGTGACGCTGGTGCACCGCCGCGCCAAGTTCCGCGCCGCCGAGTCGATCGTCCGGCAGGCGCGCGAGCTCGGCACCCGGATCATCACCGACGCCGAAGTCACGCGGTTCGTCGAAGCACCCGACGGCTCGCTCGAAGCCGTCGACGTCTCGATCAAGGGCAGCGGCGACGAGCGGCTCCCGGCCAACGCCGTCGTCGCGGCACTGGGATTCACCGCGGACCTCGGCCCGATCGAGAGCTGGGGCCTGGAGATCCACCACCGCGCGATCGCCGTGGACTCGACGATGGCGACCGCGCGTGAACGCGTCTACGCCGCGGGGGATGTCGCCGCGTACCCGGGGAAGGTGAAGCTGATCGCGACCGGCTTCGGCGAGGCCGCGACGGCCGTCAACAACATCGCCGTCGCGCTCGACCCGGACGCCCACCTGTTCCCGGGCCACTCGAGCAACGCCGAGTAGGTCAGGCCTTCGTCTTCTCGGCGATCCAGGGCGCGTAGGCGACGACGGAGGTGTAGATCGACGGCGCCGTCGCGCATTCCGGGTCGTTGTTGCCCGGCCGGCTGGTGACGCCGACGAGCTGCCAGTCGCCGCCGTCGCGCACGATCTCCGGGCCACCGGAGTCGCCGAAGCACGCCCCCGATTTGCCGCCCGGGTTGTCGGTGCACAGCTCGGCCGTGCCGTCGAACCCCGACGTGCACTTCGTGCCTTCGACGATCTTCGTGTCGAGCTGCTGCAACGTCGCCGGGAGCCCGCCGCAGTTCAGCTTCGGGCAGGTCTGGCCCCAGCCGACGATCCGGGTCGCGGTGCCCGGCGCCGCGGCCGTCGCGAGCCCGATCGGCGCGGTCGTGACCGGCGCCGTCAGCCGCAGCAGCGCGATGTCGCCCGCCGGGCTCTGGGTGTTGAACGCCGGGTTCACGACGATCCCGGCGACCTGGGCGACCTCGCCGCCCTGCCCCACGTCGTTCGTGCCCGTCCGCGGCGAGATGTCGGCCGGGGCCTTGCCGTACGCGCAGTGCGCGGCCGTGACCACCCAGGTCGGCGCGATCAGCGCGCCCCCGCAGAACAACTTGCCCGACGAGGAGTGCAGTGACACCGCGAACGGGTACGGCTGGTCCGCGGCGACACCCCCGACGATCGCCGGGGCGGCCGCGGCCGTGCCGGGGACCAGGACGGCGAGGATCAGGACCAGCAGGGCCGGCAGTCGCCTGGTCACGGATCTCCTTACGGCAGCGGGGGCACGACGTCGTCGTCGGGCGCGTCCAGGTGGCCGTCGAAGTTGACCGAGGAGTACGCCCGCAGCTTGTTCAGCCGGTGGTAGCCGTCGATCATTCTGACGGTCCCCGACTTGGACCGCATCACGATGGACTGGGTCGTCGCGCCGCCCTCGCGGTAGTGGACACCGCGCAGCAGGTCGCCGTCGGTGACGCCGGTGGCGCAGAAGAAGACGTTGTCGCCGCGCACGAGGTCGTCGTTCAGCAGCACGCGGTCGAGGTCGTGGCCGGCGGCGAGGGCCTTTTCGCGCTCGGCGTCGTCCTTCGGCCACAGCCGGCCCTGCAGCTCGCCGCCGAGGCACTTCATCGCGCAGGCCGCGATGATGCCCTCGGGGGTGCCGCCGATGCCGATCAGCATGTCGACGCCGGTGGTCGGGCGGGCCGCGGCGATCGCCCCCGCGACGTCGCCGTCGGAGATGAAGCGGATCCGCGCGCCGGCGTCGCGGATCTCCTTGATGATCTGTTCGTGGCGCGGGCGGTCGAGGACGCACACGGTGACGTCGCCGATGCTGCTGTTCTTCGCCTTCGCGACGCGCCGGATGTTCTCCGCGATCGGGGCGCCGAGCTCCACCTTGCCCGCCGCGTCCGGCCCGACGGCCAGCTTCTCCATGTAGAACACCGCGGACGGGTCGAACATCGCGCCGCGCTCGGCGACCGCCAGCACGGCGAGGGCGTTCGGCATGCCCTTGGCCATCAGCGTGGTGCCGTCGACCGGGTCGACCGCGACGTCGCAGTCCGGCCCGTCGCCGTTGCCGACCTCTTCGCCGTTGAACAGCATGGGCGCTTCGTCCTTCTCGCCCTCGCCGATCACCACGACCCCGCGCATCGACACCGTCGAGACGAGCTGGCGCATCGCGTCGACAGCCGCGCCGTCGCCGCCGATCTTGTCGCCGCGGCCGACCCAGCGGCCGGCGGCCATCGCGGCGGCTTCGGTGACCCGGACCAGCTCCATCGCGAGGTTGCGGTCGGGCGCTTCACGACGACTGTCTGCGGCGGGCATCTGTGCCTCCCGGATCGTGGAACTGGCGGGTAGTCAGTCTGTCAGATACCCGCCGTGTTTCCAGATACCGAGGGCATGGCCTAGCTCACTGCTCGGAGTCGTCCTCCACGGACGCCAGAGCAGCCTCGATGCGTTCGCGGGCGCCTTCGAGGTGACGCTCACAGACCTTCGCGAGCTTCTCGCCCTTCTCCCACAACGCGAGCGACTGCTCGAGGGACAGGCCGCCGGCCTCGAGCTCGCGGACGACCTCGACGAGGCGGTCGCGCGCCTGCTCGTACCCGAGTTCCTCGCTGGCTGCTTCACTCACGCTCGGTGTCTCCGACCTTCCGGGCTGACGGGTGGGCGCTGTTCGCGCACACTACCGCGCTGGCCATGGCGTGGTCGTACCCGACGAACGCCAGCGCGAACTCCTGCCCGTCACCCTCCGCGATCGCCTCTTCGAGGTTCTCCTGCGCCCCGGCCACCCGCCGCCGGTGCCCCGCGCCGTCGGCGAACCACCAGCGCGAGCCGACCTGCATCGACGTCGCCTCGGACAGCCGCCGCAGCTGCGGCCCCAGGTCGCGGCGGGCGGCGGTGCCGCAGCCGGCGAGCAGGGCCGTCCAGCACTCGGCGGCGGCCCGGTCGGTGCGCACCGCCTGGTCCAGCAGCGGCCGCGCGCCGAGTTTCCTGGCCGCGTCCACGGTGAGCGGGAGGAACGTCACCTTCACCCCGGCTCTCCTTCCGCCACCGCCTTGATCGCGCCGTCACCCACCCGCACGCGCAGCTGGGCACCGGCCTCGACTTCGGAGACGGAGCGGAGTACCTGGAGGTTGCCTTCGGCGTCGATGAACTGCACGACCGCGTACCCGCGGGCCAGCGTCGCCGCCGGCCCGAGCGCGGTGAGCCGGGCCCGCGCGTTCGCGACCTCGGCCTGGTCCTTGGCGAGCAGGCTCAGCATGGCGCGGCGGGCGCGTTCGCGGTGGACGTCGACGTCGTCCTGCCGCCGCTGGACCGGGCCCAGCGGGTCGGCCAGCGCCGGGCGGCTGCGGATCTGGGTGAGCAGCCGCGCCTGGGTGTCGACCCAGCCGTGCAGCGCCCGGCGGCCGCGGTCACGCATCTGCCGAACGCGTTCGGTCTCCTCGCTCAGGTCCGGGACGATCCGTTTGCCGGCGTCGGTCGGCGTCGAACAGCGCAGGTCGGCGACGTAGTCGAGCAGCGGGGTGTCCGGTTCGTGCCCGATGGCACTGACCACCGGCGTGCCCGTGGCCGACACCGCGCGGCAGAGCGCTTCGTCGGAGAACGGCAGCAGGTCCTCGACGCTGCCGCCGCCGCGGGCGATGACGATGACGTCGATGTCGGGGTCCGCGTCGAAGATCCGCAGCGCGCGCATGACCTGCGGCACCGCCTGCGAGCCCTGCACGGCCGTGTTGAGCACCTTGATCCGGACGTGCGGCCACCGCCCCTGCGCGTTGGCCAGGACGTCCCGCTCGGCCGCCGACGCGCGGCCGGTGATCAGCCCGACGCCCTTCGGCAGGAACGGGATCGGCCGCTTGCGTTGGGCCGAGAAGAGGCCTTCGGCGGTCAGCAGCTTCTTCAGGCGTTCGATCCGGGCCAGCAGCTCCCCGATGCCGACCGCGCGGATCTGGTCGGCACGCAGGCTGATCGTGCCGCGGCCGAAGAAGTACGACGGCTTCGCGTGCACGACGACGCTCGCGCCCTCCCGCAGCGGCGGCTCCATCTCGCGGATCAGCCAGTTCGGGCAGGTGACGGACATCGAGACGTCCGCCGAAGGGTCGCGCAGGGTCAGGAACGCGGTCTGCGTGTTGGGCCGGGAACTGACCTGGGTGACCTGGCCCTCGACCCAGACGGTGCCGAGCCGGTGGATCCAGTCGCCGATCTTGCGCGCGACGGTCCGGACCGGCCACGGCGATTCCGCGGTGCTCGCCGGAGCCGGTGCGGACTCGGCGCTCACCGGCCTTCCGCGCCGTCGCCGCCGTCTTCGTCTTCCTTGGCCCGTTCCGCCTTGCGGGCGTTGGCGATCCGGCGGGACAGCATGCCGGTGAACGACGAGCGGTCGGCGTGGGTGCGCTCGTACTCGAGGATGGTCTCGAGCTGGTCGATCGAGAGCTGGCGCAGCCGGGCCCGCAGCTGCGGGAGGGTGAGCTGGTCGTAGCCGGTCAGCCCGGCCGGACCCTCGTACCCCGCGGCGCTGGTCCGCGGCGTTTCGCTCTTGGTCTTCTTGTCGACCTTGGGCGTCCCGGGCTTGGGCTTCTTCGGCGGTTGCTCTTCGCCGGCTTCGCTGTCGTGTTCGCCGTCGGCGTGGTCCTCGGCGAGCGCGCGTTCCTCGGCGGCCCACGGATCGCCGAGCTCCGCTTCGAGCTCGGCCGCCGACGGCACGCGGCCGTTGATCTCCGAACGCGGTTCGGGCACTTCGGCGACCCGGGCGGCGTCCGGCCGCGCGGGCGGGACGTCGCCCAGCTCGGCGTCCTCGTCGAACGTCGCCCAGCTCGGCGTGTCTTCGACCGGGCGCAGGCTCGACAGGGCGCTGTCGCCCTTGATCGCCAGCTCGGTGACGTGCTGCTGCACTCGCATGGAGGCCTGCAGCACCTGGCTGACCACGGTCACCGGGAGCCCGGCCAGCTGCCGGGGAAGTTCGCGAACCCGCTCGGCGGTGGAGACGGCGAGGCCCGCGGCGACCCGGAGGGGGAGCGGGAATGGCTTCATGGGTCCAGCCTGCCGCATGACCGGCCGTCCTGCCCAACCGGAAGGGCGCAGTGCGTGACCCGTGGCACAACCCGGCAGGGGGACGAAGCTCACCCGAAAGGGACTTCGAGTCCGTCTCGGGGCTGCCCGTACCCTGGGGGGCATGAGTGCAGCGAGTCCCGGAATCGAGCCCGCGGGTACCCCGACGATCACCGGAACCGCTTCCGGCAAGCGGGTGCTGCTCGCCAAACCCCGTGGTTACTGCGCCGGCGTCGACCGCGCGGTGATCGCCGTCGAGAAGGCCCTCGAGGTCTACGGTGCCCCGGTGTACGTCCGCAAGGAGATCGTGCACAACCGGCACGTGGTCGACACGCTGCGCGAGCGCGGCGCGATCTTCGTCGACGAGACGTCCGAGGTGCCCGAGGGCGCGCTCGTGGTGTTCTCCGCCCACGGCGTCTCGCCGATGGTGCACGCGGAGGCGGCCGAGCGGAACCTGCGCACGATCGACGCGACCTGCCCCCTGGTGACGAAGGTGCACAAGGAGGTCAACCGGTTCGCGAACGACGACTACGACATCCTGCTGATCGGCCACGAAGGCCACGAAGAGGTCGAGGGCACCGCCGGCGAGGCGCCGGACAAGGTCCAGCTGGTCGACAAGGCCGAGGACGTCGACAAGGTCGAGGTGCGCGACCCGTCGAAGGTGATCTGGCTCTCCCAGACGACGCTGTCGGTCGACGAGACGATGGAGCGCGTCGACCAGCTGCGCGAGCGCTTCCCGAACCTGCTGGACCCGCCGAGCGACGACATCTGCTACGCGACGACGAACCGCCAGGTCGCGGTCAAGGCGATGGCCGCCGAGTGCGACCTGGTGCTGGTGGTCGGGTCGACGAACTCGTCCAACTCGAAGCGCCTGGTCGAGGTGGCCCTGAAGGCGGGGGCCCGGGCCTCGTACCTGGTCGACTTCGCGCACGAGGTCGACGAAGCGTGGCTTTCCGGCGTGACGACGGTGGGCGTGACTTCGGGTGCCTCGGTACCGGACGTGCTGGTCATGGAGCTGCTGGACTGGCTGGCGGAGCGCGGCTACGGCGACGTCGACGAGGTCACGACGGCCAACGAGAAGATCTCGTTCGCGCCGCCGAAGGAACTGCGGAAGGTCTGAGCCGGCTCCGGCGGCGGGTCGCCTTCGCGGCTCGCCGCCGTGTCGTCCCGCCGATCACGCGTGCTGACCTCCCGATCACGCGTGTCGTCCCCCCCGATCACGCGTGCTGACCTTCTGATCACCCGTGCCGGCCCTCTGAGCACACGCGCCGCCTTCCGGCGCACGGTCTCGCATGCGAAACGGCGGTCACCTCGCGAGAGGTGACCGCCGTTCGTCAGCGTTCTTCGTCGTCCCAGGGCCGGTTCCGGCGCGGCGGAGCGTTCCGCCCGCCGGACGGGCGGCGGGGTGGCGGGGTGTCGCGGCCGTCCTCGGGCGGGCGCGGACGCCGCCGCGGAGCGTCACCGCGTGGCTCGCGCCGGCGCGGGTCGCCCTCTTCCGGACGGGGCGTGCGCCGGTTGGCCGGGGGCGGCTTGCGCGTGCCGCGGGTGCCCGGGTCGCGTTCGGGGGGAGTGCGAGGGGTTCGGCGTTCGCCGTCGGCGGGCGGACGCGGACGTCGCGGCGGTTCGCCTTCCCGCCCGCGCCGAGCGCCGGGCGGGACCGGGGTCTGCCCGGTCCGGTTCGAGCCGGCCGGCCGCGGACGCCCACCGGCCGCGGCGCGCGGGGCGGGCTTCTCGTCGTCCTCGTCGGCCCGGCGGTCGGGCTTCTTGGCCTTCTTCGGGGCGTCCGGGTCGCGCTCGCGGAAGATCCGGACGAAGCCGATCAGCAGCGTGATGCCGGTGGTGATCGCCATCATGGGGAAGCTGTTGATCAGCGGCGTGCCGATGTTCAGGGCTTTCGACAGCATGTCGTCGCCCTGCGCCCCCGCCGTCGACCCCGAGGTCAGCAGGATCACACTGGGCACGGTGACGGCCAGCACGAGCGGCGGCATCACCATCGGCCCGAACAGGCCCCGCCGCCGCACCGCGCAGACCGCGATCACGGCCCCGGCGATGTAGCAGACGATGAAGATCACCGGGATGTTCGTCTGGCTCGGCTTGCCCAGGAGGGCGCCCACGACCGCCAGGACGAGGCCGACCAGGACCGCCGCCCACCAGGGCAGTCCGCGCCTCGAACCGACGACAGGACGCTCATCCCACGCAACGGGGACGTCGTCGGCATCTGGATCGCTCTGGCGATCGCGAATCGCGGTCACAGGGCAACACCGTATCTCGTGGTTGTGAAGATCTTGCCAGCACCGCCGCCGACGTGGGCCGACAGCCACCCGGGGGCATGATCCGGTGGCGCCGGGTAGCGACGGTGGAGCGAGCCGGGCGGCCCGCTCTGCCAGGGTCCTCCGCGAGGGGCACCGGGGACAACCTGCGGTCGGAGGGTCGCTCGCGCCGGGCTCCGCGCGAAAGCGCTTGCCGCGGGACCCGCCGGCAGGTGGAGACCCGGCCAGGCGCGTGGTCACCACTGGTCAGACGCGGTTCAACCACGCTCCGCGCGGCCGCCCACCGGCACGCAAGCACGCGCCCAGACGAGCGCGGGCGTCATCGAGCGGCCGGCTGCCCGCTTCCTGCGCCTGGCTCACCCTCGAAGCCCTGGACGCTCAACTGGCTGCCAGCTCGTCCCCCTTCCGGACCGTCGGCACGGCCGCCGGGCTGCCCGCTGCGTCGGTGAGCGGAGCCACCGTGGCCCGGAACGTCTCGAGTGCCTCCAGCTCCCGCCGGCGGGCCGACAGGAACCGCTGCAGGTGGGTGCTCGACAGGTTCAGCGCCTCCACCGCGCCGCCCGCCGCGCGGTGGGCCGCCGCCGCTCCGGCTCGGACCTGCTCCACGTCCGCCTCCAGCGTCCGGTCACTCGCCGCGAACAACGCCGCCGAGGCCAGCACCCCGAAACCCGTGGGGCCGCAGAGGAACACCCTCCGGTCGATCAGCCAGCGCAGCAGCTCCGGGTCCGTGTCCAGGGCCGCGACCACCGCCGCGTCGGACGGGACGAACATGATCGTGCCGTAGATCGCGTCCGCCCAGCGCTGGTAGCCCTTGCCCGCCAGGTCCGCCGCGCGCGAGCGGATCTGCCGGACGTGCGCGCGCAACGCGTCCATCCGCTCGTCCGGGTCGTCCGTCTCCACCGCCTCGGACCACGTCGCCATGCTCGCCTTCGCGTCCACCGGGACCGTGCGGTCGCCGCCCACTCGCAGCACCATGTCCGGCTTCGCCGAGCCGCCGCCGCCCAGGTCCGTCTGCAGGGTGAAGTGCAGGTCCTCGCGCAGCCCCAGCGCCCGCGCCGTCTCGACCAGCACCTGCTCGCCCAGCTCGCCGCGGCCGCTGATCGACGCGAACGCGACCTCGTAGCGCCGCAGCGCCAGCTGCTGCTGGTCCGCCTTGGCCCGCTCGGCCGCCACCAG
The DNA here is from genome assembly GCF_042881395.1 of Amycolatopsis sp. NPDC058278. Classification (NCBI taxonomy): domain Bacteria; kingdom Bacillati; phylum Actinomycetota; class Actinomycetes; order Pseudonocardiales; family Pseudonocardiaceae; genus Amycolatopsis; species Amycolatopsis sp. NPDC058278. The sequence goes on from NZ_JBHVXZ010000033.1 coordinate 25,388, forward strand.
CCGGGCCGCCGCGTCCGCCCGGCGCATCCCGTCCTGGTACAGCCGCCACAGCACCGCGACGGCGAACAGCAGCAGGACCGCGAGCACGATCGCCGCGGTGGTCAGCACTGTCGCCACTTCGTCTCTCCCTCCGAGGTCCGGGCTCGCAGACATCATGGCGGACCGCACCGACAAAAATCGCACCCGATCCGTCGCTCTGGGTAGCTGACCTGCGAACACATCGATTCCGCCCAGGGCGTGTCCGATCTTGCCCGCTCGTGTTAGTACACACGTTCGAGTGAGCGGGCGGCGTGCCTGCGCGATTTCGTCGGAGCCGGGTCGTACCGTTGGCGCCCGTGAGATTCCTGCACACCTCCGACTGGCACATCGGCCGCACGTTCCACGGCGCCGACCTGCTCGCGGAACAGGAAGCGGTGCTCGGGCACCTCGCCGACCTGGTGGCCGGCGAGGCGATCGACGCCGTCCTGGTGGCAGGCGACATCTACGACCGCGCGGTCCCCTCCGCCGAAGCCGTGCGGGTGGCGACGAAAGCCGTCGCCCGGATCCGCGCGGCCGGCGCGCAACTGGTCGTCACGCCCGGAAACCACGACTCGGCGCCCCGCCTCGGCGCCTTCGCGGAGTTCGCCGCGGCCGGTGGCCTCCACCTGCGCACCACCGTCGCCGGGCTGGCCGAACCGGTGCTGCTCGACGACGCCGGCGGCCCGGTCGCCGTCTACGGCATCCCTTACCTGGAACCGGAACCGGCGCGCCACGCCCTCGGCGTACCCGACGCGCGCGGCCACACCGGCGTGCTCACCGAGGCCATGCGCCGGATCCGCGCGGACCTCGGAACCCGGCCCGGCGTCCGGTCGGTCGTGCTCGCGCACGCGTTCGTCACCGGCGGCGAACCCACCGACAGCGAACGGACCATCGCGGTCGGCGGCGTCGAACAGGTACCCGGCTCGGTCTTCGACGGCGTCGACTACGTGGCGCTCGGCCACCTCCACGGCCCGCAGACGCTCGCCGAGCACCTGCGGTACTCCGGCAGCCCGCTGGCGTACTCGTTTTCCGAGGCGCGCCAGCGGAAATCGGTCTGGCTGGTCGACCTGGACGCCGACGGCCTCGCCGAGGTCCGGCGCCACGAGCTGCCCGTGCCGAGGGCACTCGCGGCGCTCACCGGCGAGCTCGAAGACCTCCTGCTCGACCCGGCGCACGACGCCTACCTCGACCACTTCCTGTCGGTCACGGTCACCGACCGGGTGCGCCCGGTCGACGCGATGCGGCGGCTGCGCAAGCGGTTCCCGTACGCGGTGCACCTGGAGTGGGAGCCCGCGGGCGGGCACGCCGGCGCCCCGCTGCGCTACTCCGACGCCGTCCGCGGCCGGTCCGACATCGAGGTCTCGCGCAGCTTCCTCGACGACTGCCGCGGCGCCCCGCCGACCGAAAGCGAAGAACAGCTCCTGTTCCGGGCCCTGGAAGCGGCCGACCGGGGGGCCCTCGCGAAATGAGGCTGCACAGGCTGGAGGTCGAGGCCTTCGGGCCGTACTGCGCGCGCGAAGTGGTCGACTTCGACGTGCTCGGCGCCGACGGTCTCTTCCTCCTGCACGGCGAAACCGGCGCGGGCAAGACGACGCTGCTCGACGCGATCGCGTTCGCGCTGTTCGGCGTGGTCCCCGGCGCCCGCAACGAGGCGAAGCGGCTGCGGTGTGACCTCGCCGAGCGCGACCAGGTCACCGAGGTGGCGCTGGAGCTCACCGTGCAGGGCCACCGGCTGAAGATCGTGCGCAACCCGGAGTACCAGCGGCCGAAGCGGCGTGGCGAGGGCACGACCACCCAGCAGGCGAGGGTGTCGCTGAGCTGGATCGGCACCGCGCCCACCGGGCTGGCGCCGGAGGGCCTGATCCGGATCGAAGAGGTCGCGCGCACCGTCGAGCGGCTGCTCGGGATGACCGCGGCCCAGTTCTTCCAGGTGGTGCTGCTCCCGCAGGGCGAGTTCGCCCGCTTCCTGCGATCGGACACCGCCGAGCGCGAGAAGCTGCTGGAGCGGCTGTTCGGCACCGAGCGCTTCGCCGACGTCGAACGCTGGTTCGCCGACCTGCGCGCCGAACGCGGTCGCGAGCTGGAAGCACGGCAGCGGGACGTGCGCGAGCTGTTGGCCCGGTACGCGCAGGAGGCCCAGCAGGACCCGCCCGAGACGGACGTGGCGGAGTGGGTCGGCGCCGTGCTCACCGAAGCGGAAGCCCGGGTCGGGCAGGTGACAGCCGAGGAGGAACGGGCCCGGTCGGCCGCGCAACGGGCGGACGTCTACCTGCAGGAAGAACGCGCGGGAGCGGAAAAGATCCGCCGGGTCCGCACCGCGCACCTGCGGCTGCTCGAGATCACCGAACAGGCGCCGCAGCGGGCGGAGTGGGCGCAGGAGGTCGCCGCCGCGCGGCGGGCCGCCGGGGTCGCCGTGGAGGCCGATCTGCTGGACCGCCGGGCCGCTGAACTGACCGAAGCCGAGCAGGCGGAGAAGGCGCGCGGCGCCCGGCTGCGGGAGTTCGGCACCCGGGCGACCGGCGACCTGAAGGCGCGGGCGGCCGCGGCGCGCGAAGAGGCGGGCGCGGTCGCGGAACTGGTCGCCGAGGCCGAGCAGCAGGAACTCGACGTCATGCGGCGGGACGACCGGAAGCTGGTCGCCGTCACGGCTCGCCAGCAGGTCGAGGAGCTGTCCACGGAACTCGCCGCGATCCCCGGCCGGCTGGCCGAGCTGCGGGCCGGTGCCCTCGAAGCCGCCGAAGCCGAAGCGAAACTCGACGGCGCCAAGGCGAAGGTGGAGGAGCTGCGCGCCTTCGCCCGCGACGCGGCCGAACTGCCCGAGGCCCAGGCGAAGGTCCAACGGGGCGAGGCGAAGCTGCGCGAAGTCGTCGACACGCACCAAGCGGCCCGGCAGCGCCGGCTCGACCTGCGGGAGCGACGGCTCGACGGCATGGCGGCCGAGCTGGCCGCCGCGTTGCCGGACGGCGCGCCGTGCCCGGTGTGCGGCTCGGCCGAGCACCCGGCGAAGGCGAACCGGGACGTCGAGCTGGTCGACCCGGCGGAGGAACGCGCGGCCGAGGAAGCCGAGCAGGCGGCGGACGCGGTGCGGCAGCGGGTGGTCGTCGCGCTGGAAGAGGCGAAGGCGCGGCTGGCCGGGCTGATCGAACGGCTGGCCGGGCGCACGGCCGGGGCGATCACCGCCGAGCTGGTGGCCGCCCGCGCAACCGTCGCCGCGCTGACCAGGCAGGCGTCCGCCAAGGCCAAGCTGGGGCACCAGGTCGTCCTGTTGGAGCGGGACCTGGAAGCGCGCACCGAGCGCCTTCGCCGGGCCGAACAGGCGGCGACCGAAGCCACGACCGACGTCCGCGCCTTGGAGGAGCGGCTGGCCGAGCGGGAGCGCCGCCTGGTCGCCGGCCGGGGCGAATTCGCGGACGTCGGCGCGCGGCGGATGCACCTCCTCGGCCTGGCCGAGGCCCTGGAGGCGGTCGCCGAGGCGCGCACGGCGGTCGTCGGCGCCCGGGAACGCGTCACCCAGCAGCGGGCGCTGGTCGACGCGGCGGTCGCGGCGAAGGGGTTCACCTCGCTGAAGAAGGCACGCGCCGCGATGCTGCCGGACGAGCAGATCGAGAAGCTGGAGCAGGGCATCGCCGAGGCCGAGGCGGCCGCCGCGGGCGCGCGGGCGCTGCTGGCCGAGCCGGACCTGTTCGGGATCTCGCCGGACGACGTCGTGGACGTCGGGCGAGCGGCCGACGCGGCCCAGCTGGCCCGGGCGCGCGCGGACTCCGCGTACGCGGCGCTTCGGGCGGCCACCGCGCAGCACGAGGAGCTGATCCGGCTGGCCGGTCTGCTGCGCGCGGCGCTGGCCGGGCTCGCGCCGGCCGAAGCGGAGTACGCCGAGCTGCGGGCCCTGGCGGAGGTCGTCAACGGGCGCGGGCAGAACAGCCGCAAGATGTCGCTGCGGTCGTACGTGCTGGCGGCCCGGCTCGAAGAAGTCGCCGTCGCCGCCACGCACCGGCTGCGCACGATGAGCCAGGGCCGGTACTCGTTCGTGCACTCGGACGCGGCCGGGGCGCGCGGCACCCGCGGCGGGCTCGGCATCGATGTGCTGGACGACTACTCGGGCACCATCCGCCCGGCGAAGACCCTGTCCGGTGGCGAATCGTTCCTCGCGTCACTGGCCCTCGCGCTGGGGCTGGCGGACGTCGTCGCGGGGGAGGCGGGCGGCGCGCTGCTGGACACGCTGTTCGTCGACGAAGGGTTCGGCACGCTGGACGCCGAAACCCTCGACGTCGTGATGAACATCCTCGACGAGCTCCGCGCCGGCGGCCGGGTGGTCGGGCTGGTGTCCCACGTCGAGGAGCTGCGGCAGCGCATCCCGACCCGGCTGCGGGTCCGGAAGTCCCGCACGGGCTCGACATTGGAGGTGCGCGCGGGCTGATCGCTCGGACAAGATGAAGCCATGACGGACCAGCCGCCGAACGGCCTGCCCCGCTACCGCCTGCTCACCGGCCCGGACGACGCGAAGTTCTGCCACCGGGTCAGCGAGGCGCTCGAACTCGGCTACCGCCTGCACGGCTCGCCGGCGGCGACGTTCGACGGGAACCAGGTCATCGTCGCCCAGGCCCTGCTGTGGCAGGGCGAACAGGGCTAGGCAGGGCTAGGCCGCCGCGTTCCGGAGGTACATCCCGGCGTAGGAACACCACGGCGTCCACGCACGGGCCCGCTCGCCGAGTGAGGCCGGCGCGATGCCCAGGGCCTCGGCGCCGCGCCGGACCTCGGTCTCGCCGGCGAGCAGGACGTCCGGGGCGCCGAGGACGCGCATCAGCACGTAGTCCGCCGTCGACGGGTCGACGCCCGGGCACGCCAGCAGCTCCGCGCGCAGTTCGGCCGCCTCCCGGCCGACGTGGACCGCCAAGCGCCCCTCGGCCAGGGCGGCGGCCACGCCGGTGACGGTTTCGCCGAGCCCGGCCGCCGCGACCTGGGCCGCCGTCGGGAAGAGCCGCTTCACGCCCCACTCGCCCGGCACTTCTTCGCCGGGCGGTACCCCTTCGAGCAGGGCCCGGAGCAGCAGTTCCTCGCCGTCCACCGCGCCCGGCACCCGGATCCCCGGCACGGCCGCGACCACCGGGGCCAGCGCCGGATCGGCGCCGAGGACGCGGGTGACCGCCGCGGGGTCGGCGTCGAGGTCGAGCAGCCGGCGCACCCGGCTGACCGCACTGCCGAGATCGCGCAGGTCGGTGAGCACCAGCTCGCAGCGCACGTGGTCGGGCGAAGGCGTCAGTCGCACGACGCCGGTGCCGTGGGCGAGCCGCAGGGTCCGCGCGTAGGCCTCCGCAGTGACTTCTTCAATGCCCGGCACCGCGTGGGCGGCGAAGAAGCGAAGCAACCCTGAAGCGTCGAAGGGCGGCCGGAACGGCAGCCGCAGGCTGAGCCGAGTTCCGGTCACATCGCTCTGCCGGCCACGTCGTGCAGTCGCGAAGGCACGAAGCTGCGAAGGCGTCGTGGCGAACACTTCGCGGATCGTCTCGTTGAACTGCCGCACGCTGGAGAAGCCCGCCGCGAAGGCGACGTCCGTCAGCGGCAGCCCGGACATCTCGATGAGCAGCCGCGCCGAGTGCGCGCGGTGCGCGCGGGCCAGGGCCAGCGGGCCCGCGCCCAGCTCGGCGGTGAGCACCCGGCCCAGCTGGCGTTCCGAGTACCCGAGCCGCCGGGCGAGACCCGGGACGCCTTCGCGCTCGACGGTCCCGTCGGAGATCAGGCGCATCGCCCGCGCGGCCAGGTCGGCGCGCACGTTCCAGTCCGGTGAGCCGGGCACGGCGTCGGGCAGGCAACGGCGGCAGGCGCGGAAGCCGTTGGCCTGCGCGGCTGCCGACGTCGGGAAGAAGCGGACGTTCTGCGCCTTCGGCGTCGAGGCCGGGCACGACGGGCGGCAGTAGATCCCGGTCGTGCGGACCGCCATGATGAACTGGCCGTCGAAGCGCGGGTCGCGGGCCGTGACCACGCGGTAGCAGCGCTCGGCGTCCCGCCAGAGTGAGAGCGTTTCGGTGACCATTGATCCGAGCATGCCAGCAGGTCAGCGCCGTCGCTGGCGGAAATCCGCCACGGCGTTGGGTGCGTGGGCCGCGACCGGGGCAGCCACGTAGACTGCGGGGTCGTGAGCCTCACCCTCGGTATCGTCGGCCTGCCCAACGTCGGCAAGTCCACCCTGTTCAACGCGCTGACCCGGAACAACGTGCTCGCCGCGAACTACCCGTTCGCGACGATCGAGCCGAACGTCGGTGTCGTGCCGCTGCCGGACCCCCGGCTGGACAAGCTGGCCGAGCTGCACAAGTCGGAGAAGACCGTCCCCGCCGTGGTGTCCTTTGTGGACATCGCGGGCATCGTGAAGGGCGCGTCCGAGGGTGCTGGGCTGGGCAACAAGTTCCTGGCGAACATCCGTGAGGCCAACGCGATCTGCCAGGTCATCCGCGTGTTCGACGACCCGGACGTGATCCACGTCGACGGCCGGATCGATCCGCTGAGCGACATCGAGACGATCAACACCGAGCTCATCCTGGCCGACCTGCAGACCCTCGAGAAGGCCGTCTGGCGGTTGGAGAAGGAAGCGCGGACCAAGAAGGAAGCCAAGCCCGCGCTCGAGGCCGCGCAGAAGGCGAAGGAGATCCTCGACAGCGGACGCACGCTCTTCTCGGCTCAGAAGGACGTCGACCTCGAATTGCTTCGCGAGCACAGCCTCCTGACGACGAAGCCGTTCCTGTACGTATTCAACGCCGACGAGGCGGTGCTCACCGACGAAGCTCGCCGCGAGGAGCTGACCAAGCTGGTCGCCCCGGCGGACGCGGTGTTCCTCGACGCGAAGGTCGAGGCGGAGCTGCTGGAGCTGGACGACGAGGAGTCGGTGCGCGAGCTGCTCGAGTCGGTCGGCCAGCCGGAGCCGGGGCTGTACTCCCTGGCCCGCGCCGGTTTCCACACCCTCGGCCTGCAGACGTACCTGACGGCGGGCCCGAAGGAGTCCCGCGCGTGGACGATTCCGCAGGGTGCGACGGCCCCGCAGGCGGCGGGCGTGATCCACACGGACTTCGAGCGCGGCTTCATCAAGGCGGAGATCGTCTCCTACGACGACCTGATGGCGGCGGGTTCGATGGCGGCGGCCCGCGCGGCGGGCAAGGTCCGCATGGAGGGCAAGGACTACGTCATGGCCGACGGCGACGTGGTGGAGTTCCGCTTCAACGTCTGATGCACGCTGCGTGAGCAAGAACTACTGAATGTCGTTTTCATTGGACGCAGGATATACTGCGTCCAATGAAAGCTTCGTCGAGCTTGCTGCCGCTGCTGCGGTCGCGCATGCAGGGTGAGCTGCTGGCGCTGGTGCTGCTGCACCCGGAGCGCGAGTACAGCATCACCGAGCTCGCCGAGGCGTGTGGTGTCACGCCGACGGCCGTGCTGCGGGAGGTCGAACGGCTCGTCGGCGGCGGCATCCTGGAAGACCGGCGGGTCGGTCGGAGCCGGCTCGTCAAAGCCCGCACGGACACCCCGCTCTACCGGCCGCTGAGCGAGGTCATCGCGGTCACCTTCGGGCCGCTGCCACTGCTCGCCGAGGCCTTGTCCGGTCTGGCGGGCGTGCGCGAGGCCTACATCTACGGCTCCTGGGCCGCGCGCTACAGCGGCGAACCGGGGCCGCCGCCCGGGGACGTCGACGTGCTCGTCGTCGGCTCGCCCGACCCGGACGCGCTCTTCGACCTGGCCGAGGGCGTGTCGCGGCGGCTGGGCCGCGAGGTCAACGTCCACCGGATCTCGCCGGCGTCGTGGACGGCGGACAGCACGGATCCGTTCCTCACCAGCGTGCGTGAGCGTCCGCTGGTCCCGCTGCCCCTCGATCAGGAGACTTCCCGATGACCCGGTGGAACCAGGGCCGCGCCACGATCGACGCGCTCATCGCGCGCGGTTCCCTCGAACACGTCCCGGCTTCGCGGGAGGCCGCGGAAGCGGAGCTCGCCAGGGCCCGCACGCACGTCGCTTCGGCACGCCAGCTGCTGGCCTCGGACCCGGAGGGCGCCTACACGCTGGCGTACGACGGCGCCCGCCGGTCGCTGGCGGCCGTCCTGCAGAACCAAGGCCTGCGTGCAACGAGCCGCGGGGGCCACATCGCCGTCTACGAAGCGGTTCTCGCGCAGCTCGATCCGCCGCTGGGGCCGCTTCTGCGTCCCTTCAACCGGATGCGGGTCCGGCGCAACGAAGTCGCCTACCGTTCTTCCGAGGCGCCTTCGGTGACCGCCGAGGACGTGACGGCCGATGTGGCGAAGGTCGAAGACCTCATCGGGGTCGCCGAAAAGACGATCCCGAACATGTCCCGCTACTGATGGCGCGGACCGAGCCCCGCCCGCTCACGCCGAACGAGCGGACGACACTGGACACGCTGCTCGCGGCGGACTTCCCCGGTGCCGCGGAACTGCGCGCGCAGGCCACCACGGCCCGGGTGGTCGGCCGCTGCGGCTGCGGCTGTCCCACGATCGACCTCGCCGTGGACGATGTGACCCCACGCTGGCCGAAGAAGGAATCGGTGGCGGTGGAGGCCGACGTCCCGGACGGCGGCCTCATCGTGTTCGCCGAGGAGGGGCGCCTGTCCTGCCTGGAGTACTGGTCCGTCGGTGACGAGCCACCGGCCGCGTTCCCGCCGCCCGGGCAGATCACCTGGTAGCCCGCCGGATCCGGAAGATCCGGCAGGCCCTGGCGAACTAGCCGAGCAGGCCCAGCACCGCGATCACGATCAGCACCACCGCGGGGGCGAGGGCGTTGATCCAGGCGCGCTGGGCGGGGGTGAGGGCGGCGGTGCTGTTCATGGCGTTCCCTATGGGCCGAACCGATGCTTCCGCAGGAACAGCGCGCTGATCATGCCGCCCGTTAACAGCTGTGATCGAACTCTCAGCCGTCCAGGTGACGGCGGTTGCGGGCGGTGAACCAGAGCACCCCGCCGGCTGCCGCCACCATTGCCGCGAACGCCGCCGTGCCGACCACGATTGCCTGAGTCATCTGTGTCTCCCTCCCGAAGGTTGCGGTAACCGAGAGACGCCGAACCCGGGCGAAGGTGCACTCAGCGTAGCCGAGATCACACTGCGGCCAGCACCTCGTCGATCTGCGCGGCGAGGTCGAAGTCCTTCGCCGTCAAGCCGCCCGCCGAGTGCGTGCTGAGCCGGAAGGTCAGCGTGCGCCAGCGGATGTCGATGTCCGGGTGGTGGTCGGCGGCCTCGGCGAGTTCCGCCACCCGGTTCACCACCTCGATCGCCTGGGGGAAGCTCGCCAGCTCCACCTCGCGGGAGATCACCGCGCCGGACCGCGTCCAGTCCGCGGCCAATTGTCCGTCGGCCTCGGAGTCGCTCAAGATTTCCGTCATGTCTCCATGGTCGTCCGTCCTGGACTACGCTGCACGGTTGCCACGGGAGTCCGGTGAGCCGGGCTGAGAGGCGGGGTCACCCGCGACCGTTCGCACCTGACCGGATCATGCCGGCGACGGGAGGGCTTCCCTCCCGCGTCCGGCGAAGTGCAGGAGGGTAGATGAAACGCAGGGCTGTTCGCGCCGCGACGGCCATTGCCGCCGTCAGCGCCGTCGCCGCGGCGTGCTCGCTGTCGGACGGTGACGGTGGCACGCAGCAGACGCCCACCGTCACCCTCGTGACGCACGATTCGTTCCTCGCGCCGCAGGAGGTGCTCGACGCCTTCCAGAAGCAGTCGGGCATCAAGGTCTCCGTGCTCAAGCAGGGCGACGCCGGATCGCTGACCAACAAGCTCGTGCTGACGAAGGCCAACCCGATCGGCGACGTCGCGTACGGCGTCGACTCCACCTTCGCCTCGCGGGCGCTGGCCGAGGGCGTCTTCGAGCCCTACACCAGCCCGGAAGCCGACCGCGGGCCGCAGCGCTACGCCGTCGACCCCGAGCACCGGCTGTCCGCGGTCGACGTCGGCGACGTCTGCGTCAACGTCGACACGAACTACTTCGCCGGCAAGGGGATCCCGGCGCCGTCGAGCTACGACGACCTGGCCGACCCGAAGTACAAGGACCTGCTGGTCGCCGAGGACCCGGCGACGGCTTCGCCCGGCCTGGCGTTCCTCCTCGGCACCATCGCGAAGTACGGCGAGGCCGGCTGGAAGGACTACTGGACGAAGCTGAAGGCCAACGGCGTCAAGGTGGTCAGCGGCTGGGAAGAGGCCTACACCAAGCAGTTCTCCGGCTCGTCCGGCAAGGGGCCGCGGCCGATCGTCGTCTCGTACGCGTCGTCGCCGGCCGCCGAAGTCGGCGACGACGGGAAGCCGCGCACCAAGGCGCTGCTCGACACCTGCTACCGGCAGGTCGAGTACGCCGGCGTGCTGGCGAACGGCAAGCAGGTCGAGAACGCCCGCAAGGTCGTCGACTTCCTGCTCTCGCAGCAGTTCCAGGCCACGGTCGCGGCCAACATGTACGTCTACCCGGCGCGCCAGGGCGTCGACCTGCCCGCCGGCTGGGCCCAGGTCGCGCCGCTGCCGCAGAAGCCGCAGACGCTGCCCGCGGACCAGGTGCAGGCCGGACGCGAGAAGTGGATCGGCGAATGGCGCACGCTCGTGCAGTGACACCCGGGACGCCGCCCCGGAGCCTCCGGCGCGCAACGGCTCCGCCGCGGACCGCCCGCGGGCTCGGGCTGGCGCTGCTCGGGCTGGCCCCGATCGGGTTCCTTGTGGTGTTCTTCGCCTGGCCGGTGCTGGCGATCATCGGCCGCGGGTTCGCCGCGGGTGGCCTCGACGTCGTGCTCGGCGACGCGCGGACCTGGCAGCTGGCCGGGTTCACCGTCGCGAGCGCGGCCGCGTCGACGGTGGTCGCCGTGCTGGCCGGGCTGCCGGTGGCGTTCCTGCTGGCGCGGGTGCGGCTGCCCGGCGTGGGCCTGGCGCGGACGCTGGTGCTGGTGCCGTTCGTGCTGCCGACCGTGGTCGTCGGGCTGGCGTTCCGGGCGCTGTGGCCGGACGGCGGCGTGCTGCCGATCGTGCTGGCCAACGCCTTCTTCAACGTCGCCGTCGTCGCGCGGACCGTCGCCGGGCTGTGGGCGCGGCTGGATTCGCGGACGACCGACGCCGCCCGCGCGCTGGGTGCGTCGCCGTGGCGGGCCTTCCGATCGGTGACGCTGCCCGCGCTGGCGCCCGCGATCGCGTCCGCCGCGGCCGTCGTGTTCCTGTTCTGCGCCACCAGCTTCGGGGTCGTCCTGATCCTCGGCGGAGCCCGCTACCGGACCCTGGAAACCGAGATCTACCTGCGGACGGTCGACCTCCTGGACCTCTCCGGCGCGGCCGCGCTTTCGCTGATCCAGTTCGCGGCCGTGGTCGCCGCGCTGGTGCTCGGCGGGCTGGCGCGCCGGCGCAAGGAAGGCGCCCGGATCGGTTCCGGCGGCGCACGGCCGCCGAGGGGCGGCGAGTGGTGGGTCGTCGGCGCCGCGGGGGTCGTGCTCGCGTCGCTGGTGACGCCGATCGTCGCGCTCCTCGCCGAATCGGTGTCCACTGAGGACGGCTGGAGCCTCGCGGGGTACCGGGCACTGACGAGCACCGGCGAGAAGGGCGCGCTCCAGGTGTCCGGCTGGGACGCCGCGCTGAACTCGCTGAAGGTGGCCATCGACGCGACGCTGCTCGCGATGGTCGTCGGTGTGCTCGCGTCCGTCGTGCTGGTGGCGCTGCGGCGCTCGCCGGCACGGGCCGCGCGCGGCCTGGGCGAGACGATGGACGCCGTCCTGATGCTGCCGCTCGGGGTGTCCGCGGTGACCGTCGGGTTCGGCTACCTGGTGACGCTCGACGCGCTGCCCGGCGACCTGCGGACGTCGCCCTACCTGGTGCCGCTGGCCCAGGCGCTGGTGATCATCCCGCTGATCGTGCGGATGGTGCTGCCGGTGCTGCGCTCGGTCGACGTCCGGCTGCGGCAGGCCGCCTCGACGCTCGGGGCGAGCCCGCTGCGGGTGTGGCGGGAGATCGACCTGCCGCTGACGCTGCGGCCGCTGGTCGCGGCGGCGGGCTTCGGCTTCGTCGTGGCCCTGGGCGAATTCGGCGCGACGAGCTTCCTCGCCCGGCCCACGGCGCCGACGCTGCCGGTCGCGGTCGCGACGCTGATGGCGCGCCCGGGGGAGCTGAACAACCAGATGGCGTACGCGGCGTGCGCGTTGCTGATGCTCGTGACGGTGCTGGCGGTCGCCCTGATCGACCGGCTCGGGCGCGGCGGGGTGGGAGAGTTCTGATGGCGTTGTCGGTGCGGGACCTGACCGTCCACTACGGATCGTTCGCGGCGGTGCGCGACGCCCGGCTGGACATCGCCGACGGCGAGGTGCTGGCATTGCTCGGCCCGTCGGGCTCGGGCAAGTCGACGCTGCTGCGCGCGATCACCGGCCTCGAGCCGTCGGCGCGCGGCTCGGTGAGCTGGGACGGCGAGGACCTCGGCGCGGTCCCGGTGCACCGGCGCGGCTTCGGCCTGGTGTTCCAGGACGGCCAGCTGTTCGCCCACCGCGACGTCGCCGCGAACATCGCCTTCGGCCTGCGGATGCACGGGGTGCCGCGGTCGGCGTGGGCCCCGCGGGTCGCCGAGCTGCTGGAGCTGGTGGGCCTCTCCGGTTTCGAACGACGGCGGGTGACCGAGCTGTCCGGCGGCCAGGCCCAGCGGGTGGCGCTGGCCCGGGCGCTGGCGCCGGAGCCGCGGCTGCTGCTGCTCGACGAGCCACTGTCCGGTTTGGACGCGGGACTGCGTGAGCAGCTGGCGATCGACCTGGCGGACCTGTTGCGGCGCAGCAAGATCACGGCGCTGCTGGTGACGCACGACCAGGAAGAGGCCTTCACGCTGGCCGACCGCGTGGCGGTGCTCGACGCGGGGGAGGTCCGCCAGGAGGGTGCGGTCCGGCGGGTGTGGCGGAATCCGGCGGACGACGACGTGGCGCGGTTCCTCGGCGTGACGACGTTCCTCGATGCCGTGGCCGCGGGCGGGAACGTGCACACGGAGCTGGGGGACTTGGGGCTCCCGGACGTCGGCGACGGCCCGGTGCGGCTGGGGTTGCGGCCGCACGCGCTGCGGGTGGCGACGTCCGGAGTGGACGGTGAGGTGGTGGCCGCGGTGCACCGGCGGGAGCACGTGCGGCTGGTGGTGAAGCTCGCGGATTCCACTGTGGACGCCGTGGCGCCGGCGGCGGCGGACCTGCGGGCCGGGGACGCGGTGAAGCTGGAGCTCGACCCGGACGGCGTCGCGCTGGTCGGTTGACGCCGTCCGGAAGGAACCTCAGCCGTCGCGGGTCGACAGGCGGGCGTACGCCAGTGAAAGCCCGATCACGATGTAGCAGACCGCGCGCAGCGCGCCTTCGCCCAGCATCTGCGTGCCCATCGGGTCCTGCAGGACCTCCGCCGGGGCCAGCGACCAGTTCTGCGTCAACAGGAACGGGTGCAGCCAGTCCAGCGACGTCAGGAACCCGAGGATCGTGAACACGATGTCGCCCGCCAGCACCGAAGCCACCACCAGCATCGGGTGCTCGGTCCAGCTGGAGATCGCCAGTGCCACCGCGCCGACCGCCCAGAGCTGCAGCACGACCCAGCCCGCCACCAGCAGGATCCGCGCCAGTGCGCCGCCGAAGGACAGCGTCGTGCCCGACAGCGTGAACAGGGAATCCGTGCCGTTGATGATGAGCCCGGTCACCACGCCCGTCACGCACATCGCCAGCACCGAAACGACCGACACCGTCGCTACGCCGAACGCCTTGACCGCCAGCAGCCGGCCTCGGCCGACCGGGGCGATCAGCCAGCCGCGCAGCGTGCCGTGCGAGGTCTCGCCCGCGATCGCGTCCGCGCCCGCCATGGCCGAGGCCAGCGGGAGCAGCAGCGCCAGCGACATCACGATCGCCGCGATCGGCAGGACGAACGCGTTGTTCACCGCCGAAGCCAGCAGCGCTCCGCCGCCTTCGTCCGGCCCCCCGCCGGCGTTGGGGTTGTCGTCCACCAGCGTCAGCCCGATGCCGATCACCACCGGGATCAGCGCCAGGAGCCCGAGCACGGCCAGCGTGCGCGGCCGCCGGAAGATCCAGCGCAGCTCCGCGGCCAGCAGCCGCGGCAACGGCACCGTGTCGTGGCCCGTGCGGGCCGCCGGTGCTTCCAGAACCGCCGTCGTCATTCCGCCCCCTCGGTCAGCCGCGCGAACAGGTCTTCCAGGCCGGTGCGGGCCCGCGTCGCCTCGTGGACCGCGACCCCCGCGCCCACCAGGACCTGCAGCACCCGCGGCGCCTCGGCCGCGGTGAGATCCGCGCGGATGCCGTCCGGCGTGAGCCGGGCGCCGATCCGGTTCTCCCGCAGCACCTCCACCGCCTGTTCCGCGTCCGGCGTGCGGACCAGCAGGGCCGCGTTCCCGGACTCGAGCAGCTCGGCCAGTTCGCCCTGCGCGACGACGTTGCCCGCCTGCAGGACGGCGACGTGCGTGCAGGTGGCCTCGACCTCGGCCAGCAGGTGCGACGACACCAGCACGGTGACGCCCTCGGCGTGCAGCTCGGCGACGATCCTGCGGATCTCCCTGGTACCAGCAGGGTCGAGGCCGTTGGTCGGCTCGTCGAGCACGACCATCTTCCGCGGCACCAGCAACGCCGAAGCGAGCCCGAGCCGCTGTTTCATGCCGAGCGAATACCCCTTGTACCGCCGTCGCGCCGCTCCGGTCAGCCCGACGCGCTCCAGCGCGGAGTCCACCGCAACGGGAATCCCGGCCTTGGACAGCCGCGGTTCCGCCGCGGCGAAACGCAGCAGGTTGTCGCGCCCGGACAGGAACGGGTGGAAGCCCGGCCCTTCGACCAGCGCGCCGACGTCCGGCAGCGCGTGCGCGGCGGCGTCCGGCATCGGACGGCCGAGCAGCTCGACCTCGCCCTCGGTCGGCCGGACCAGGCCGAGCAGCATCCGGATGGTGGTCGTCTTGCCCGAGCCGTTCGGCCCGAGCATGCCGACGACCGCGCCCTGCGGGATGTCGAGGTCGACGTGGTCGACCGCGACGGTGCTGCCGTAGACCTTGCGCAGGCCCCGGGTCCGCGCGGCGAGCGGGACCGCCGGGGGGGGGGGGTTGACCACCAACAGCCGCCCCGACCCAAACCAACAACCGGTTGGGTAATAAACCCCCCGAAAGAAAAGTCAGCACACCGCGCCCCCCC
>NZ_JBHVXZ010000033.1:40558-84757 GCF_042881395.1 Amycolatopsis sp. NPDC058278
TGTTGTGTTGTTGTGTGTGTTTGACCGGGTCGGTGATGCTGTAGCCCTGGGGGTGGCCCGGGGCCCGGGCGGCGCGGGGGACCCCGGGGGGGGGGCACTCGTATGCCACCACGGCGCCGGACTCCACAGTCGTGCTGGTCACTTCTGACCCAGCGCTTCGTACAGGACCTGCTCCGGCACCGCACCGGCGGCGAACCGGCCGTCGTCGGTCAGCACCGCGCTGCCGACCTTCGTGGTGACGAGGTAGCCGCTGCCCCACGCGCCGTTGACCTTCTTCGCGAACCGCTCGAGCAGCGCCTTCGGGTCCGCGTTGCCGCCGCGTCCTTCACGACCGGACTGCTGCTTCGGCGCCGCGTTCAGCGCGTCGGCCGGGACCTTGCCGGTGACGACGGTGTCCCAGCCGTCGCCGACGACCTTGACGTCCTGCTTCGCCTGCTCGGCGAGGTCCTTGTGCTGCTGGTCGATCGTCGGCGTCTTCTCCTGCACCTTGGCGCCCTTCGGCGGGGTGAAGGTGAAGAGGTCGGCCGGCTGCTGGGTGAACTCGATCTCGGTGAACGCCACCTCGAGCGCCGGCGTCGCCGTGCCGTTGCTCAGCACCGCCACCCGCAGCGGCATCCGCGTCTGGGAGTCGACCGCCACGCGGATCTCGCGCAGCAGCGTCCGCTCGGTCGGCTTCGGCGTCAGGACCAGCTCGTAGGCCGGGCGGCCGGCGACGCTCGCGGTGCCGTCGACCGACACCGTGCTGCTCTCGCGGACCTTCGCGAGCAGTTCCGTCGAAGCCGTCAGCGGGTCAGCCGTCTTCTCGCTGCCCGCGCCCTTCTGCTGGGCCACGTCGGCCGGGATGGTCACCTTGGTCGCGGTGTTCGTCTTGGAGCTGTAGTCCCAGACGGTGGTGCCGTCGTGGACGACGGTCTGCTGGCTCGCGCCCTGCGTGACGGCCAGCCGGCTCTTGCCGGCACCGTCGGTGAAGATGTGCGCCGAGTCCATGTTCAGCGCCGACGCGCCCGGCACGGCGTTCCCCAGCGCGGGCAGGCCCAGGTCGTTGCTCACCTTCAGCGTGCCGTCGAACGCGCCCGGCTTCGCCTTGGCCACCGACTGGACCAGGTCTTCGGCGCTGACCTGCGGCAGCGCCGGCTTGTCGTCGGCGCTGGCCGGCATCGCGACGAACGCGAGGCCACCGGCACCGAGCGCGGTGCCGAGGACCGCGGCGGTGATGCCCTTCGTCTTCGGTTTCATGCGTCTCTCCCTGTGGTGTTCCCGGACTCGAGTGTGCCCGGCTCCCTGGCCACGACGCTTCCCTCTCGAGGCTGAGATACCCCTGAAGGTTCTCCCTCCCAGGCTGAGATCGCGCTGAGAACCGACGCACGACCTGCGCAAACCGGCCATGATGAGAATCGTGAAACCTCGGGTGCTGGTGGTCGACGACGAACCGGGCGTGCGGAAGGCGCTGCAGCGCGGGCTGCGCGCGGAGGGCATGGACGTGGTCACCGCCGCGGACGGGCCCACCGGCCTGCAGCTGGCGAGCACGGGCTCGTTCGACGTCGTCCTGCTCGACATCATGCTGCCGGGCCTGTCCGGCTACCGCGTGCTGGAGCGGCTGCGCAAGGACGGTGTGACCACGCCGGTGCTGCTCGTCTCGGCCAAGGACGGCGAGGTCGACCAGGCCGACGGCCTCGACCTCGGTGCCGACGGCTACCTCGTCAAGCCGTTCTCGTTCGTGGTGCTGGTCGCGCAGGTCCGGGCGGTGCTGCGCCGGGCCGGGCCGGAGGCCGGCCGCGGCACGCTGCGGCTCGGCGCGCTGGCCGTCGACCGCGGGCTGCGGCAGGTGCACTGGCACGACGAAGAAGTCGGGCTGAGCCCGCGGGAGTTCGCGCTGCTGGAGGTCCTCGTCGGGCGGGCGGGCACGGTCGTCACGAAGGACGAGCTGCTGCGCGCGGTCTGGGGCGAGGAGCAGGCGGTGACCCGCAACCTCGTCGAGGTCTACGTCGGGTACGTGCGCCGCAAGCTCGACGCGGTCGGGGCCGGCGCGCTGCTGCGGACCGTGCGGGGGCACGGCTACCTGGCGTCCGACGCGCAGCTCGACGAGGTCATCACCCCGTGATCCCCTGGTGGCGGGGCCGGACCCTGCAGGCCCGGATCACCGTGCTGGCCGCGACGATCACCCTGGTCTGCCTGCTCGGGCTCGCGGCGCTGGCCGCGTCGAACCTCTCGCCGCGGCTCATCGGCTCGGTCGACCGGGAGCTTTCCGGAGCGCTGGGCCCGGCGGGCGCCGAGGTGAGCGCGGGCCGTCCGCTGTCCGGTTCCGCCCCGGTGACGCTGCGGGTGCTCGACATCGCGGGCACGCCGGTGGACGGCGGCACCCCGACCGGCCTGACGCCCGCGGACGTCTCCACGCTCAAGGCCGGTCAGCCGGTCCAGCGCGACGGCGCGCGGTACCTGGGCACGGTCGTCAGCGCGCCGGACGGGGCGCAGCGGCTGGTCGTCGCGGGAGCCGGCCTGGTCGGGTTCGCCGCCGCGGTGCACTACGGCGGCGTGTGGCTGGTGGTCGTCGCGGTGGTCGGCGCGCTGGTGGCGGGCTTCGCGACGTGGCTGGTGGTGCGCCTGTCGCTGCGGCCGGTCGCGCGCATGCGGGGTTCCGTGCGGTCGCTGCCGCCGGGGGCGCGGCTGGCGCTGCCGGACTCGCACGACGAGCTGCGCGCGCTGGCGGAGGAGTTCAACGCGCTGCTGGAACGGCAGGAACAGGCCAGCGACCGGCTCCGGCGCTTCACCGGAGATGCCGCGCACGAGCTGCGCTCGCCGGTCGCCTCGATCCGGGTGCAGGCCGAGGTCGCCGTCACCAACCCCGATCCGGAGCTGGCGCAGGAGACGCTGTCGGACATCTTGACCGAGGCCGAGCGGCTGTCGTCGCTGCTGGACGGGCTGCTGTCGCTGGCCCGCTCGGACGCGGGGGAGGTGCCGCCCGCTTCGCCGGTCGAGCTGGTGAGCGAGGTCCGCGCGGCGGTGGCCCGGCTCCCGGCGGGCGTCCCGGAGACCCGGGTGAGCACGGCGGTCGCCCAGGCGTGGGCGTCGGCCGCGCACGCGGAGGTGGAGCTGGTGCTGGACAACCTGCTGCGCAACGCGTGCCGCTACGCGCGCGGGCAGATCGTGGTGTCGGTGCTGGCGTCGCGGTCATCGGTGCGGGTGGTGGTGGACGACGACGGCCCGGGCATCGCGCCGGAGCACCGCGAAAAGGTGTTCGACCGGTTTTACCGCATCGCGGACGACCGGGCCCGGTCCTCGGGCGGCACGGGACTGGGCCTGGCGATGGTGGCGGAGACGGTCCGCCGCCGCGGCGGCCGCGTCCAGGTGGGCGAATCCCCGGACGGCGGCGCGCGGTTCGTGGTCGTCTGGCGCACGGCCGGTGGCGGGGCTTCCGGGTAAGTTCCGGGACTGTGAACGCTGTGATCGTGGGAGCCGCCCTGGTGCGGGACGGCAAGCTGCTGGCCCAGCAGCGGGCCTGGCCGCCGAAGCACGCGGGGCAGTGGGAACTGCCCGGCGGCCGGGTCGAGGAAGGGGAGTCCGAGGCCTTCGCGCTGGCCCGAGAATGCAGCGAGGAGCTCGACGTCGTCGTCGAGGTCGGCCGCCGGGTCGGGGAGGACATCCCGCTGCCCGGTGGCCGGGTTCTCCGCATCTACGCCGCGAAGCTCGTTTCGCCCGGGGAAGAGCCGCGGGCCGTCGAGCACCGAGCCGTGCGCTGGCTCGGGCCCGACGACCTCGACGACGTCGACTGGCTGCCCGCCGACCGGATCCTGCTGCCGGCCTTCCGCGCGCTGCTCAGTGACCAGTCCGGCCAAAAGTAGGCCGCCTCGCGCTCGGCACGTGACCGTTGCTACGAAGTCACGCGGCCGTGGCTGTGGCCGGACTGGTCACCGATCGACGCAGCAGCGCCGATCATCCGCAGCGCCGCGTCGAGCCGGTGCGAGCCGCGTTCGCGAGCCCGCTCCGCGCCCGCCTTCCGCACGCGATCCAGCTCGGCGACGTCGTCGAGCAGCGCCACCGCCCGCGAGCGCAGCGGTCGCAGCTCTTCGATCACCGCGTCGGCGACGGCGTCCTTCACCGCTCCGTACGAGGAGAACTCGTCCGCCAGGTCGGCCGGTGACCCGCCACGGCAGGCGGCGAGGATCTCCAGGAGGTTCGCCATCCCCGGCCGCGTCTCCGGGGCGTGCACCGGCACCGAACCGCCGTCGGTGACCGCGCGGCGGATCTTGCGGCGGATCTGGTCGGGCTCGTCGAGCACGAACACCACGCCCACCGCGTCCCGGGCCGACTTCGACATCTTGCGCGTCGGGTCGGCCAGGTCCTTCACCCGCGCGCCGGCCGGCGGCAGCACCGCGCGCGGGATGGTGAACACCTCGCCGTAGGTGCCGTTGAACCGCTTCGCCAGGGTCCGCGTCAGCTCCACGTGCTGCCGCTGGTCCTCGCCCACCGGCACCTCGTCCGCGCCCTGCAGCAGGATGTCGGCGGCCATCAGCGCCGGGTAGGTCAGCAGCGACAGCCGCACCCCGGCCTGCCCTTTGGACTTTCCATCCATGCCCCCGCCACCGCCCTCAACCGAGGCGCTGCGCGCCGCTGATTTTTCTTTGAACTGGATCATCCGCGCGGCTTCGCCGTAGTTGCAGGTGCACTCCAGGACCCAGGTCAGCGCGCCCAGTTCGCGGGCCAGGTCGGACTGGACGAACACCCGCTCGGGATCGATGCCGGCGGCGATCAGCACGGCCAGCTGCTCGCGCGCCAGGGAGCGGAGTTTCGCCGGGTTGTGCGGCGTCGTCATGCCGTGCAGGTCGGCGACGAAGTACAGGTCGTCCGCGCCGCCTTCGCGAGCCCAGCGGCGGACCGCCCCGAGGTGGTTGCCGAGGTGGACGTGACCGGAGGGCGTGATGCCGGACAGCTTGCTCATCGTGGGTTCCTTCCGAGGCGGGGGCCACCCCGGAGAAGGCACGAAAAAGGCCGCCCGTCCGGGGCGGCCACTGGCTGGTTCAGCGCAGGGTCAGCAGGCCGCCGAGGGCGGCCACCAGCTGGAGGTCTGCGCGTGCACGCCGCCGACTATAGCCCGCTCCGTCACCACTTCGCATCGTCCGGACGCGCAAGCGCGCGAGCGGAGTTACGGTCATAACCATGTATGTCGTCCTGCTGAACTACACGGCCCCGATCGAGGAAATCGACTACGCGCTCCCGGACCACGCCGAGTGGCTGAACAAGCAGTACGAACACGGCCACTTCCTGGCTTCCGGGCGGCGGAACCCGCGCACCGGCGGCGTGATCATCACGCGGCCGATGTCCCGGGGGAAGCTCGACGCCATCCTGGCGTCCGACCCGTTCTGCGTGAAACACCTCGCGCAGTACGAGGTCATCGAGTTCTCCCCGACGAAGACCGCGCCGGAGCTCCGGCTGCTCAACGAGGCCGTCCCCCACTAGCACTCAGGCGGCCAGATCCAGCTTCGCCTTCTTCAGAGCCAATACCGGGCACTTCTTGCAGCGCGGCTTCGACCGGCAGCACTTCTTCTTGACCTTGCCGGCCTTCATCAGCTTGCGCACGACCTTCCGCGGGTCTTTCGGCTTCTTGCCCATGCGCACGCACCTTCCGGATCGGCGACCCTCACCGGGTTTCCACGTTAGGCCAGCCTAACCGACAGGGGGGCGTGGGGCCGCTCACAATGGGGTGGCAGGTATCCTGGGTGAGGTCCGCGTGTGACCAGAGCCGGTCACGGATGCCTGAACGGCTTGCGCGGCCATCCAACCCTTGAAGTTCAGGAGTTCTCGCGTGCCCGCAGCCAGCGCTACCGTCGAAACCGGCCGGCCGACCGGTAAGACCCGGCCCGACCTGCGCAATGTCGCGATCGTAGCCCACGTCGACCACGGCAAGACCACACTGGTGGACGCGATGCTCCGCCAGTCCGGCGCCTTCGCCGAGCGCGCCGAGCTCGTCGACCGCGTGATGGACTCGGGCGAGCTGGAGCGCGAAAAGGGCATCACGATCCTCGCGAAGAACACCTCGATCCACCGCCAGACGCCCGAGGGCTCCGTGACGATCAACGTCATCGACACCCCCGGCCACGCCGACTTCGGCGGCGAGGTCGAGCGCGGCCTGGCCATGGTCGACGGCGTCGTCCTGCTGGTCGACGCGTCCGAGGGCCCGCTCCCGCAGACCCGGTTCGTGCTGCGCAAGACCCTCGAAGCGGGCCTGCCGGTGATCCTGCTGGTCAACAAGACCGACCGCCCGGACGCCCGGATCGCCGAGGTCGTCGAGGAGACCCACGACCTGCTGCTCGAGCTGGCCAGCGACATCGAGGACGCCGACCACGACGCGATCCTCGACCTCCCGGTGGTCTACGCCTCCGCGCGCGCCGGCAAGGCGAGCCTGGAGCAGCCCGCCGACGGTGAGATCCCCGAGAGCGAGAACCTCGACCCGCTGTTCGACACGCTGCTCCGGCACGTGCCGCCGCCCGCCGCCGACCTCGACGCGCCGCTGCAGGCGCTGGTCACCAACCTCGACGCGTCCAACTTCCTCGGCCGCATCGCGCTGATCCGCATCCACGCCGGCAAGCTGCGCAAGGGCCAGACCGTGGCCTGGATGCGCGAGGACGGCACGGTGCAGAACGTGCGCATCTCCGAGCTGCTGGTCACCGAGGCGCTCACCCGTGTCCCGGCGACCGAAGCCAGCGCCGGCGAGCTCGTCGCCATCGCGGGCATTCCGGAGATCACCATCGGCGACACCCTCGCCGACGCCGACAGCCCGGTGGCGCTGCCCCGGATCACCGTCGACGAGCCCGCGATCTCGATGACCATCGGCGTCAACACCTCGCCGCTGGCCGGGCGCAACGGCGGCGACAAGGTCACCGCGCGCCTGGTCAAGGCCCGCCTCGACCAGGAGCTGATCGGCAACGTCTCGATCCGCGTCCTGCCGACCGAGCGCCCCGACACCTGGGAGGTCCAGGGCCGTGGCGAGCTCGCGCTGGCGATCCTCGTCGAGCAGATGCGGCGCGAGGGCTTCGAGCTGACCGTCGGCAAGCCGCAGGTGGTCCTGCGCACGATCGACGGCAAGCTGCACGAGCCGTTCGAGCGCCTCTACATCGACTCGCCGGAAGAGCACCTCGGCGCGATCACCCAGCTCCTGGCGGCGCGCAAGGGCCGCATGGAGGACATGAGCGGCAACGGCAGCGGCCGGATCAAGCTGGAGTACGTGCTCCCGTCGCGCGGCCTGATCAGCTTCCGCACCGACTTCCTCACCGAGACCCGCGGCACCGGCATCGCGAACCACGTGTTCGAGGGCTACTTCCCGTGGGCGGGGGAGATCCGCACCCGGCACAGCGGCTCCTTGGTCGCCGACCGCACCGGGCCGGTCACCGCGTACGCGATGATCCAGCTGGCCGACCGCGGCTCGTTCTTCGTCGAGCCGGGCGCCGAGGTGTACGAGGGCATGGTCGTGGGCGAGAACCCGCGCTTCGAGGACCTCGACATCAACATCACCAAGGAGAAGAAGCTGACCAACATGCGTCAGTCCTCCGCCGACGTGATGGAGACCCTGGCCCGCCCGCGCAAGATGGGCCTGGAAGAGGCGCTCGAGTTCTGCTCGGTCGACGAGTGCGTCGAGGTCGCGCCCTCGGTCGTCCGCGTCCGCAAGGTCACCCTGGACGTCAACACCCGCGCGAAGGAGCGTTCGCGCGCCAAGAGCCGCGACAACGGCTGATCTCCCGGCTTCGGAAAAACCTCCCGGTGCGCGTCACCGGGAGGTTTTTTCGTGCCCGATCCCTTACGCTGGGTCGGCCGGTGGCGGACCCAGCGTCATGAATTCCGCCGTTCTTCTCCTTATATCTTTATAGGGTTCGCGGCGGTTTCAGCGCCTGGCGCCGGCCATCGACGTGAACCGTTTTCGTGTCCGGGCCGTGTTCGTTCCGCCGTTCCGGAACGGTCCGGGAACCCGGACGGTGTTCCGCGCGTCTTCTCCGATAGCGCCCACCTTGGGGCGGCGGCGCCGCCCGATCCGGGTATGGGAATCTCGGTTTCGGCGGCGAAGGGGGTCGTGGGAGCATGGCTGACCCGATCGGGCGAAACTGGGAGGAACGGGGCGTGCGGGTGAATCGCAAGGCGGTGCCGGTACTGGCACTCGCGGCCGTGCTGCTCACCGCCTGTTCCAACACCCCGCCACCCCCGGTCGTGTCGTCGTCGGTCGCGCCCGTGTCCACCACCGGCAAGACGCCGTCGCAGATCGTCGTCGGCGTCGACGACGTGCTCGGCGGGTACAACCCGCACAACCTCGCGGACTCGTCCCAGGTGACCTCCGCGCTCTCGCAGCTGCTGCTGCCCTCGGTGTTCCGCCAGAAGGACGACGGCACCACCCAGCTCGACAAGAACCTGATGAAGTCCGCCGAGGTGATCTCGCAGCAGCCGTTCGTGGTGGCCTACGACATCCGGCCGGACGCCTCCTGGTCCGACGGCGCGCCCATCGCCGCCGAGGACTTCGACTACCTGCGCACCCAGCTGCGCGACCAGCCCGGCGTGATCGGGCCCGCCGGCTACCGGCAGATCACCGACCTGCAGTCCCGCGAAGGCGGCAAGCGCGTCGAGGTCACCTTCGCCAAGCCGTACCCCGGCTGGCAGACGCTGTTCTCCGACCTGCTGCCTGCCCACCTGCTCAAGGACGCGCCCGACGGCTGGCGCGGGGCGCTCGCGTCGAACTTCCCGGCGGTCGCCGGCCCGTTCTCGATCAAGAGCCTGGACACCGCCCGCGGCGAGGTGATCCTCGAGCGCAACGAGCGCTACTGGGAGAAGCCCGCCGCGATCGACCGGATCGTGCTCCGCCGGTCGGACCAGAACACGCTGCTGGCCGCGCTGCGCAGCGGCAACGACCAGTTCGCGCTGGCGCGGACCACCGGCGACGAGCTCAAGCTGCTCGGCGAGCTCGGTTCCGCCGTGCGGCTGCACACCGTGGCCCGCCCGCTCGTGGCCGACGTGCTGCTGCGCCCGGTCAGCGCGACGCTGCAGGACGCCCAGGTGCGCGCCGGGGTGGCCGCGCTGATCGACCGCACCAAGCTGATCACCGAAGGCGTCAACGGCGGCCCGTCGTCGGCGCTCCACGCCGACGCCCAGGTGACCGCGCCGTCGGTGAAGGGCTACGCGGCGACCATCCCGCCCGGCCCGCCCACCGCGCCCGACGTCGCCAAGGCCGAGCAGTCGCTGACGGCGGCCGGCTACACCAAGACCGCGGGCACCTGGCGCAAGAACGGCCGGGCGCTCTCGCTGGTCATCGCCTCCCCGGCTGCCCAGGAGCCGTACGCGACGATCGCCAAGGAGCTCACCAGCGAGCTCGCCGCGCAGGGCATCGAGGTCAACGCGATCACGCCGCAGCCGCGCGACCTGTTCAGCGGCCTGCTGGCGATGCCGGTCGTGGGCGGGGTCCAGCAGTCGACCGGCGACTCGGCGGGCAACGTCGGGATCGACATCGCCGTCGTCCCGCAGGCGGTCGGCGGCGACACCGCGTCGGTCCTCGCCTCGACCTTCGGCTGCCGCCCGGAGCAGACGGCCTCGGGCGTGGACAAGACCAAGCCCGTCGTCCCGGGCAACGCGGCCGGCTTCTGCGACCCGGCGCTGCAGCCGTCGATCGACGCGGCGCTGTCCGGATCGACCTCGGTCACCGAGGCGCTCACCACTCTTGAGCCTGAACTTTGGCGCCAGAACGTGGTGATTCCGCTGTTCCAATTGGCTGACACCCTGGCGATCGGATCGGGTATCTCCGGCGTCACGCCCGGTCCCCCGATGGTGGGCCCGTTCGGGTCGGCGGTGAACTGGACTCGCGGCCCGAAGTAATCGGTTGGCTACGCATTCAGTACTACCGGGTGATCTTCACCAACGCCTTCGAGTGGGACGTTGTGAATCCATGAGGTAACCGTCGTATTTCTGGATGTCGACTGGAAGTCACCCTTTGGTCACGATCGACCCTGAACTGGTGACTGTCGGTGCTTTTCCTTTCTAGCGTGCACCCGCAGTGCGCCAGTTGAGTGTCGCTTGGCGTGTCGTAGGCTCCGGCCCATCCAAACCGGAGCGGTGTGGGCCCTTGTCCCGATATTCAAGGGCTCAGTGCTAGGAGGGCACACTTCATGAGGAGATCCAAAGCTGTCTCCGCTTTGTCGCTCGTCGCCGGCGCTTCGCTGTTGCTGAGCGCCTGCAGCGGCGGCGATTCGGGTTCGGGCAACACCGACCAGAACGGATCGTCGACCGACGTCAAGGCGATGGCTGCCGGCAAGGCTGAGACCGGTGACCTGTTCAAGCTCGCGGCCACCCCGGGGTACGACGGCACGGTCACGGTCGGTATCGACGACGGGTACTCGGGGTACAACAACCAGACCCCGGACACCAACAGCTCGTACAACAACTACGTGCTGACCGCGGTGCTCTCCGGTACGTTGAAGCTCGACGGCAACAACAAGATCCTGCTGAACAACGACGTCTTCGACTCGTGGGACGTCACGCAGAAGGACCCGCAGCAGGTCACGTACAAGATCAAGCCGAACATCAAGTGGTCGGATGGTCAGGCGTACGACTGCAAGGACATGTACCTGGCGTGGCTGTCGCAGAGCGGCCTGGCCAAGGGCCCGGACGGCAAGAACCCGTTCAACTCGGCGTCGACCACCGGCTACTCGCTGATCAGCAAGGCCGAGTGCAAGGACCCGCTGACCTTCGTCACCGACTACAGCGAGCCCTACCTCGACTACAAGGGCCTGTTCAACTCGCCGGCGATCATGCCCGCGCACATCCTCGAGGCCAAGACCGGCATCGCGGACATCACCAAGCTGGCCCCGACCGGCGACCCGGCCCAGATCAAGGCCGCCGGTGACTTCTGGTCGAACGAGTGGAAGGGCTTCAAGGCGGACATCATGCCGTCGTCGGGCCCGTACAAGATCACCGCGTTCGACGCCAACCAGAAGGCCGTCACCCTGGAGAAGAACCCGCTGTGGGCGGGCGGCAAGGGTGGCCCGTCGAAGATCATCGTCCGCGCCATGGAAGACACCAAGGCCATGGCGACCGCGCTGCAGAACGGTGAGATCGACGTTGCCGCGTCGACCCAGCCGGACGCCACCGCGGCCCAGACGATGAAGGGCCTCGCGGCGCAGGGCGTGACCTACGGTTCGGCCTCGCAGCTGACCTACGAGCACCTCGACCTGAACTTCAAGCGCATGTTCGCCGACAAGGACCTCCGCAAGGCGTTCCTCGAGTCGGTCAACCGCAAGGAGATCACGGACAAGCTGCTCAAGGAGGTCCAGGCGGACGCGGAGCCGCTGAACAGCGTCGTGTTCTTCCAGGGTGAGCCCGGTTACACCGACCTGTACGGCAGCAAGGCGGGCCTGGGCGCCGAGGCGGCGGCCAAGACGCTGACCGACGCCGGCTGGGCCAAGGGTGCCGACGGCATCTTCGCCAAGGGCGGCCAGCGCGCTTCGTTCAAGATCACGCACAACCAGAACGCGCGCCGCAGCCAGACCGTCGAGATCATCATCTCGCAGGCCAAGGCGGCCGGCATCGAGGTCAAGGACGAGACCGACGCCAACTTCCTCAAGGGTGGCCGCGTCTCGACCGGTGACTACGACGTCGCGCTGTTCGGCTGGTCGGCCCAGCCGTTCAAGGCGGAGTCGAAGTCGATCTACGTCTGCCCGGACAAGGGTGGCGAGCAGAACTACCAGAACCTCTGCGACCCGAAGATCGACGACGCCTACAACGCTGCGGTGAAGGCGACCGACGAGCAGGTCAAGGTGCAGAAGTACCAGGAAGCCGACAAGGCCATCGCCGACGACTACGCGACCCTGCCGCTGTTCCAGACGCCGAGCATGTGGGCGTTCAAGGGCATCGACCGCGTCTACATGCAGTCGTACGACGGTGTTCTGTGGAACGTCGGCGAGTGGGAGCAGAAGAAGTAGGGCTCGTCCCGACTCTTCTTTCCCCTCGCTCCAGATGACCTGGGAGGTACCGGGGCCCGGCCACGAGCCGGGCCCCGGTACCCACCGGAAGTAGCTGTTGACCGTAGGGTTACCGCCACTACGGTAGACAACCGGGTAGCGGTCCAGCGCACTTCTGACGACCAGGCCCGGATGAGGAGCAGTTCGTTGAACCTGGTGATCTACATCCTTCGCCGTCTGGCGATATCGATTCCCGTCCTGCTGGTCGGGACTTTCTTGTGTTTCGTCATGGTCGCCGGCACCGGCGACCCGCTGGGCGAGCTGCGGCAGAACCCGACCATCAGCAAGGAAGCGCTGGCCGCCACGGCCGCCAAGCTCGGGCTGGACCAGGGCATCGTGCCCCGCTACTTCACGTGGCTCGGTGACTTCCTGACCGGGAACTGGGGCATCTCCATCGCCCAGGGCAACGCCCTCGCGCCGGTCGCACCCAAGGTGCTGGCCGCCTTCGGCGTCACCCTCAAGCTGGTCGTCGGCGCCGAGATCCTCGCGCTGATCATCGGCATCATCGTCGGGGTGCTCGCCGCGGTGAAGCAGTACTCGCTCATCGACTACCTCGCGACCACCCTCGCCTTCCTGCTCTTCTCGATGCCGATCTTCTGCGTCGCGATCGTGCTGAAGCGCTACGCGATCGAGATCAACGGCTGGGTCCGCGACCTCGGCCTCTCCGACGTCCTCGGCAACCCGTGGCTGCGCACGACCAGCCCGGAGCAGCTGAAGACCGACGGCGTCGGCGACTTCATCACCAGCACCATCGGCGCGTACCTGCTGCCGACCCTGTCGATCATGGCGATCAGCTTCGCCGCGTACAGCCGGTTCCAGCGCGCCTCGATGCTCGAGGTGATGAACTCGGACTACGTGCGCACCGCCCGCGCCAAGGGCCTCGCGAACGGCCGGGTCATCTTCCGGCACGCGTTCCGCAACGCCCTGATCCCGGTGTCGACGCTGTTCTCGGTCAACTTCGGCTCGGTCCTCGCCGGCGCGATCATCACCGAGACGGTGTTCAACTGGCACGGTATGGGCACATTGCTGGTGGAAGCCGTCACGAAGAACGACACTCAGGTGATGATGGGTTGGCTCGTGGTGATCGCCAGCAGTGTCATCGTCGCCAACCTGATCGCCGACCTGATGTACGGCATCCTGGACCCGAGGATTCGCGTTGGCTGACTTGAACTCTCTTCTCGCAAGCGAAACCGCTGTCGCCGAAGGCACGCTTCCCCCGGAAGCGCTGCCCGAGCCGCGCAGCCAGGGCAAGCTGGTCCTGCGGAAGTTCCTGCACCACAAGCTGGCGATGGCGTCGACGGCCGTGCTCGTCCTGATCGTGCTGATCAGCATCCTGATGCCGCTCTTCTGGAAGCACAACTACGAGGACAGCTCGTTCGCCTCCTTCGCCAAGCCCAGCGGCGAGTTCCCGCTCGGCACGACGCAGGTCGGCAAGGACATGGTGGCGCAGGTGCTGCGCGGCACGCAGTACTCGCTCCTCATCGCGCTCACCGTGTCGATCCTGGCCACCGTGATCGGCGTCGTCTTCGGCGCGATCGCCGGCTACCTGCGCGGGTTCTCCGACTCGGCGATCTCGCGGGTGACGGACCTGTTCCTGATCATCCCGCAGATCGCCGCGGCGGCCATCCTCGCCAAGGTGTTCGGCGGCGGCTCCTGGTACATCGTCGCGCTGGTGCTGGCGGCGTTCGGCTGGATGCAGATCGCCCGGATCACCCGCGCCGAGGCGATGTCGCTGTCCCAGCGCGAGTTCGTCGACGCGGCTCGCGCGTCGGGCGCCGGAACGTTCCGGATCATCTTCAAGCACCTGGTGCCGAACATGGTCGGCAGCATCACGGTCAACGCGACCCTCGCGGTCGCGCAGGCCGTGCTGGCGGAAGCCGCGCTGTCGTTCATCGGCCTGGGTGTCCAGCTTCCGGACACCTCGCTCGGCCGCGTCATCCTGGAGAACTACGCCCAGCTGCAGACGCGACCGGCCCTGTTCTTCGGGCCGTTCATCGTGCTCGTGTTGATTTCACTGACGATCAACTTCATCGGTGACGGTCTTCGCGACGCCTTCGACCCGCGCCAGCGGAGAATGAAGGCCTGAACGCGCGACGCGGGGGTGACCGGAACCGGTCACCCCCGCGTGGCGTTTCACGCGCGGATCGCCGGACCTGGGGGTTTCGGATGAATCTCGTGCTTTACGTGCTCCGCCGGCTGGTCATCTCCATCCCGGTCCTGCTGGTGGGCACGTTCCTGTGCTTCATCATGGTCGCCAACACCGGCGACCCGCTCGGCGAGATCCGCAGCAAACCGGGGATCAGTGCCGCGGCGATCGCCGAGACCGAGCACAAGCTCGGCCTCGACCAGGGCGTCGTCGCCCGCTACTTCAGCTGGCTGGGGCACTTCCTGACCGGCGACTGGGGCATCTCCATCGCGCAGGGCAACGCGTTCGCCCTGGTCCAGCCGAAGGTGATGGCCGCGTTCAAGGTGACGCTGGAGCTGGTGCTGACGGCGTCGGTGCTGGCCCTGATCTTCGGCGTGCTGGTGGGGGTTCTCGCCGCCGTCAAGCAGTACTCGATCTGGGACTACCTGGCGACGACGCTGGCGTTCCTGATGTTCTCGATGCCCATCTTCTGCGTGGCGATCGTCCTCAAGGGCTACGCGATCCGCGCCAACATCTGGGTCCGCGACCTGGGCCTGTCCGACGTCCTCGGCGACCCGTGGCTGCGCACGACGAGCCCGGAGAGCCTCTCGGCGACCGGCGTCGGCGACGCGCTCGCGAAGTACGTCGGCGCGTTCCTGCTGCCGACGCTGTCGATCATGGCGATCACGTTCGCCGCGTACAGCCGGTTCCAGCGGGCGTCGATGCTGGAGGTCCTGGGCGCCGACTACGTCCGCACGGCGCGTGCCAAGGGCGTGTCGAACAGCCGCGTGATCTGGCGCCACGCGTTCCGCAACGCGCTGATCCCGGTGATGACGCTGTTCTCGGTCAACTTCGGCGCCACGGTGACGGGCGCGATCATCACCGAGACGGTGTTCAACTGGCACGGCATGGGCACGCTGCTGGTGGAGGCGGTCAACAAGAACGACCCGCAGGTGCTGATGGGCTGGCTGGTGGTGATCGCGGCGAGCGTGGTGATCGCGAACTTGGTCGCGGACCTGCTGTACGGCATCCTCGACCCCCGCATCCGCGTCGGCTGACGCCCGGCTCTCCAGCTCTGGCCCGGAAACGCGGAAGGGCCCGCACCCAGCCGGGTACGGGCCCTTCCTCGCGTCGGAAACGTCAGTCGGCCACCGGGGCCAGCCTGCCGGCCTCCCAGGCCGCGCGGCGCTCGGCCTGCAGGATCGGGTCCGCGACCGGGGCCGCCGACAGCAGACGGCGCGTGTAGTCCTGCTGGGGCGAGTGCAGCACCTGGTCGCGGGTGCCGACCTCGACCAGCTTGCCGTGCTGCATCACCGCGACGCGGTCGGCGAGCAGGTCGACCACCGCCAGGTCGTGGCTGATGAACAGGCAGGCGAACTGCAGCGACTGCTGCAGGTCGAGGAACAGGTCCAGCACGCGGGCCTGCACCGACACGTCCAGCGCCGACGTGGGCTCGTCCGCGATGAGCAGCGCCGGGTCGAGCGACAGCGCCCGGGCGATCGCCACGCGCTGGCGCTGGCCGCCCGAGAGCTCGTGCGGGTAGCGGTTCATGTAGTGCCCGCCCAGCTCGACCTTGTCGAGCAGCGAGCGGACCCGCGCCGACAGCGCCTTGCCGGAGAGCACCTTGTGCAGCACCATCGGCTCCGCGATGGACTCGCCGATCGTCATCTTCGGGTCCAGCGTCGACGCCGGGTCCTGGAACACGATCGAGAAGAACCGGCGAAGCGGGCGGAGGTCCTTCGCCGACATCGTCGTGATGTCCTTGCCCGCGATCGCGATCGTGCCCTGGGTCGCGCGCAGCAGGCCGACGGCGCAGCGGCCGACCGTCGACTTGCCCGAACCGGACTCGCCGACCAGGCCGACGATCTCGCCCTTGGCGATGGTGATCGAGACGTCGTCGACCGCGCGGTTCTTGGCCTGGCCGCGGCGGCCGGGGTACTCGAGCACGAGGTTCTTGATCTCGAGGGCCGGGGCGGCCTCCTCGATCACGGCCTCCAGCTCGGCGTCGGCCAGCCGGATCTCCTCGGCGATCTTGGCCGCCTC
Source organism: Amycolatopsis sp. NPDC058278 (assembly GCF_042881395.1). Classification (NCBI taxonomy): domain Bacteria; kingdom Bacillati; phylum Actinomycetota; class Actinomycetes; order Pseudonocardiales; family Pseudonocardiaceae; genus Amycolatopsis; species Amycolatopsis sp. NPDC058278. The sequence continues at coordinate 56,711 of NZ_JBHVXZ010000033.1, forward strand.
GGTGCTGTCGGCGGCGATGCCGGCGTCGTCGAGCAGCCGGCGGCCCTCGGGGCGCTGGCCGAGCACCGGCACCGCGGCGAGCAGCCGCCGGGTGTAGTCCTCCTTCGGCGACGCGAACAGCTCGCGCACCGGCGCCTCTTCGACGATCTCGCCCTGGTACATCACGATGACGCGGTCGGCCATGTCGGCGACGACGCCCATGTCGTGGGTGATCAGCACGATCGCCGTGTCGAGGGTGTCCCGCAGCTTGCGCAGCAGGCCGAGGATCTCCGCCTGGACCGTGACGTCGAGCGCCGTGGTCGGCTCGTCGGCGATGATGACCTTCGGGTCGCAGGCGATCGCCATGGCGATGACGACGCGCTGGCGCAGGCCGCCCGAGAGCTGGTGCGGGTACTGCTTGAACCGCTGCTCGGGGTTCGGGATGCCGACCATGTCGAGGAGCTCGACCGCGCGCTTGTCGGCGGCGTCCTTGGCGATGTCGAGGTGCGAACGCAGGGCCTCGCGCAGCTGCCAGCCGACTGTGTAGACCGGGTTCAGCGCCGTCATCGGCTCCTGGAAGATCATCGCGACCTGGTTGCCGCGGATCTTCTGCATGTCCTTCTCTTTGAGATCCGCCAGGTTGCGCTCGCCGAGACGCAGCTCACCGGCGATCCGGCTGGTCTTGGGCAGCAGGCCCAGCACCGACATCGACGTGACGGACTTGCCCGACCCGGACTCCCCGACCACGGCGACGATCTCGCCGGGCTGCACGTCGAAACCGATGCCCTTGACGGCGTCCACGACGCCGTCCTCGGTCTGGAACGACACGCTCAGGTCGGAGATCGACAGAACGGATCCGGACACGCCGGCGACGTCCGCCGAAGTTGCTTCAGTGCTCACCAAGATGCCCTTCGTGGGGGTACAGACGATCGCGACGCGGCGGTCGCGACTCGCGCGAGGATAACCGAGGGTGTCCCCGACGAACGTCGGAGCACGGGAATTACGCTCAACCCGTGATCTCCCCGGTATCGCGAAGGCTGCTGCTCGTCCACGCCCATCCCGACGACGAGAGCATCACCACCGGCGCCACGATCGCACGATACGCCGCCGAAGGCGCCGAGGTGACCGTGGTGACCTGCACGCTGGGTGAAGAGGGCGAGGTCATGCCCGGCCTCGGGGAACTGGACGGGCTGCGGGCCCACGCCGCCGACCAGCTGGGCGGCTACCGCGTCACGGAGCTGAGGGCGGCGTGCGCCGCGCTGGGCGTGTCGCGGCACCGGTACCTGGGCGGCCTCGGCCGGTGGCGCGACTCCGGCATGGCGGGCACGCCGTCGGCGTCGCACCCGAGGGCGTTCACCGGTGGGTCCGCCGCCGAGCAGGCCGCACAGCTGGCGGAGATCATCGACGAGGTCCAGCCCCAGGTCGTCGTCACCTACGACGCCTTCGGCGGCTACGGTCACCCCGACCACATCCGGGCCCACGAGATCACGATGGCGGCGGCGCCCCGCGCGCGCTCGGTGGAGCGGGTGTTCCACACGGTGGCGTCGCGGAAGGCGGTGCGCGCCGGGCTGGTCGCGCTGCGTGACCGCGACCCGGTGTTCGACGTGCCGGAAGACGGCGAACTGCCCACGACGCCGGACGAAGAGATCACGACGGTGCTCGACGTCGCCGCGTACCTGCCCGCGAAGGTGGCGGCACTGCGCGCGCACGCGACGCAGCTCGCGGTCGTCGACGGCGAGGTGCCGTACTTCGCGCTGACCAACGAGATCGCCCAGCCGATCCTCGCGCAGGACTGCTTCGTGCTTGCCCACGGCCCGGGCGACGGTGCCGGGCACGACCTGTTCGGCGGGCTGTGACCGTGGAGGAGCGGCTGACGCTCGACCGGGGACTGCTGCTCGCGCTGCTCGCCGTGGACACGGTGCTGCTCGCGCTGCTGGAGCTGTTCTTCCTGCCGCTGCGGATCGGGGTGGTCCCGGTGCCGGTGACGGTTCTCGTGGGCGCCGTCACCACGCCGTGGCTGGTGTGGACCACGGCGAAGCTGGTGCGCCCCGGGCTTTCCTGGGTACCCCTGGCGCTGTGGGTGCTCGTCGTGTTCGGGGTCGGCCTGCTGGGCCCGGGCGGTGACCTGGTGCTGATCCAGGACTGGCGGGCGTTGCTGCTGCTCGGCGCGAGCGCGCTGCCGGGCGCGATGGTGCTCGGCGGCGCGCCGCGCCGGGCGGTGGGAAGGGGAGCGGGACGTGGGTGAGTCGATCTCCGACCGGCAGGTCGTGGCGGTGCTGCGGCCGTTCGTGCGGGCGTGCGGGCCGATGCTGGACGCGTTGCGCGAGTCCGACCCGTTCGGCCTGCAGGCGCGTGCTTCGGAGGATCTGGCCGAGGTCGAGTCGGGGCTGAAGGCGAAGCTGATCCACGGCGTCACGTCGGTGAAGGTGCCGGGCACGGCGGCGTGGGCGCGGATGACGGGGTACGACCGGTCGAGCTGGTGGATGAACCGCGTCGGCCGGTTCACGGCGCTGCTGACGTCGATCCCCGGCCTGGGTGGCGCGCTGGCCGACCGCCTGCCGGTGCAGGACGCACTGGGCGCGGCGTCGCAGGGGCTGCTGCTGTGCGCGATCGCGGGCGAGTACGGGGTGACCGACGTCGGCACGCGGGTCCGGCTCATCGCGTCGGTGCTCTTCGAGCGCGAGATCGACCCGGATCTCGCGGCGGGCAAGCACGCGGAGCACGACGAAGCCGCGGAGGTGGACGAAGCGGCGAAGCTGACCGAGGAACTGAGGGCGTCGGAGAAGAAGCACGGCAAGGCGACGGTCAAGGCGGCCGGCCGCACGCTGTGGCGGCTCGGCCGCGGACTCCTCGCCATCACGGGCGAACTGGAGAAGCGCCCGCGCGGCAACCTGTTCCACCGGGCGCTCGGCATGCTCCCGGTCGTCGGTGCGGCGGGCGACTATCTCGGCGAGCGGTCGGGGTTGCGGGTCGTGTGGAAGCGCGCGCACGTCTGGCTGACCGAGCGCCGCACCTGATCTTCCCCGGCGGCGCCCGGTCCAAACCTCAGTTCCAGAACTGGAAGACGCTGAAGCCGATCTTCGCGCCGTCCACGTACCCGCCGAACGCGTTGAAGATGGCGTAGGAGCCTTCCCACAGCGCGGTGTTCGCCGGGCGGAAGAACCACAGGACCGCGAACAGGATGATCGGCGCCCACGGCCGGACGCGCGCGCCGAGCTCGCGCGCCCGCGCGGGCAGGTACGGCTCGATCGCGCCCCAGCCGTCGAGGCCCGGGATCGGGAGGATGTTGAGCAGGAACGTCACGACCTGCAGCAGCGCCAGGTAGGACATCGCGATCACGAGCCCGCCCGCCATCGGGACCAGCGCGACCACCAGGGCCAGCGCCGCCCCGACCGCGAGGTTGCTCAGCGGCCCGGCCAGCGACACCCACGACGACGTCCCGCGCGAGCGCAGCGCCCCGCGGTTGATCCAGACCGCGCCGCCCGGCAGCGGGATGCCGCCGATGATGAGGAAGATCAGCGGCAGGATGATCGACAGGACGGGATCGGTGTACTTGCGCACGTCCAGCGTCAGGTAACCCTTGTGGGCGACGCTGTAGTCACCGCCGCGGTAGGCGACCATCGCGTGCCCGAACTCGTGCAGCGACAGCGACGCCACCCAGCCGGCGGCGACGAAGATCACCACGCCGGCGATGAGCAGCGGGTCGCGGTCGCGGACGAAAACGGTGTTGATGTCACCGAACGCGGCCATGGCGCCACCGGCGACGGTGAGCGCGAGGATGCCGAGGAAGACCGGGCTGGGGCGCACTGCTGACTTCTGCACGTGCTCCAGTCTTCCGTATGCCCGGTGTGAAGTTACCGGCGTGTCCCCTTGCGCGATCGGGCCGGAACGTCCCCCGAACTCGCTACTCCGCTTGACCTGACCGCACTACACGGGTGTAATCACAGTGATGTCATTCGCCGCCGAGAGGGGACGGCGAGTGTCGTTTCACCACCGCCAGCCTGGGGAGTGCTAGGGAGCGAGGAGGCGGACGTGCGGTTGGAAGCCGATGGGAAGGAATGGGGGCAGGTCATGAGTTGGGGCGAGATCCCGGAGCAGGCTCTGGGAGATCTCACCGAGCTCATCGATGCCACGGAAGAAGAGCAGGATTGGCAGGAACGCGCCCTGTGCGCGCAGACGGACCCGGAGGCGTTCTTCCCCGAGAAGGGCGGTTCCACCCGCGAAGCCAAGCGGATCTGCCTGGGCTGCGAGGTCAAGGACGAGTGCCTCGAGTACGCACTGGCCCACGACGAACGCTTCGGCATCTGGGGCGGTCTGTCCGAGCGGGAGCGCCGCAAGCTCAAAAAGCGTGCTGTCTAGTGCGAATCACCGGTGATGCCCGGCGTCACCGGTGATTCCGCTGTGCGGGGCGCTCGGCGTGGGTTCACCATCGGGTGACGGGTCGGGGCCGTAGGGTGGCCGCACCGACTGCCGCCTGATCTGGAGCGTTCGTTGCCCCGCACCGCCGCGCCGCCCGTCCCGCGCACCGCGCCCGTTCTGGCCATTGTGGTCTGTCACGACGGCGAAAACTGGCTGCCGCTGGCGCTTTCCGCGTTGCGCCGCAGCACCGTCCGGCCCCGGCACGTTCTCGCCGTGGACACCGGCTCCACCGACGCGACCCCGCGGCTGCTCGCCGAAGCCGCCGAGGATCCCGGGCTGGATTCTTCCCCCGTCCTCTCCGGGGTCATCACGCTGCCGAGTGATACCGGCTTCGCGGCCGCGGTCGCCGAAGCCGTCGGGCACGCCACCGAGCGCTGGGGCGACCCCGGTTCCTGGCTGTGGCTGCTGCACGACGACTGCGCGCCCGACCCCGACTGCCTCGAGCAGCTCCTGCACGTCGCCACGAAGGAACCGTCGGCCACCGTGCTGGGTTCGCTCGGTCTCGACTGGACCGATCCGCGGCTGATCGTCGAAGCCGGCCTGTCCACCGACACCTCCGGCCACCGCCAGCAGGTCGCCACGACCGGCGAGGACCCGGTGGCGGTGCTCGCCGTGCCCAGCGCCGGCTCGCTCGTGCGCCGCGACGCCTGGGACTCCCTCGGCGGCTTCGACCCCGGTTTCCCGTTGCTGCGTGAGGATCTCGACTTCGGCTGGCGCGCCAACGCGGCCGGTGGCGTGGTCCTGTCCGTGCCGCTCGCGCGGGTGCGGCACGCCCGCGCCGTGACCACCGGCCGGCGGGCGGCGGACGCGCTCCCCGGCCCGCTGACCGCCGCGAACCGCGCCCACGGGCTGCGCGTGTTCCTGGTGAACTGCTCGCCGTTTTCCTTCTGGCTCGGCATGATCCGGCTCCCGGTGCTCGCGGTCCTGCGCGCGCTGGCCTTCGTCCTGCTGCGCCGCGCCGGGGAAGCGCGGGCCGAGTTCGCCGCCGTCGCGTACCTCCTCAGTGGACGCGGCGGATTGCGCGCCGCGCGCGCCCGCCGGCGGCGGAATCCGCGGCCGGGCACGGTTCGCGGGCTCTTCACCGGACGTTGGACGCGGTTGCGCAACGCCGTCCGCGCCGGCGTCGTCGGTCTGGTGCGCCGCGGTGTCGAGAACGACGTCGCGCTCGGCCGCGTGCCCGAGACGGTCGAAACCGAGTCGGCGTGGGTGACGCCGGAAGCGCTCGACGCCCGCGAGACCCGTCCGGTCGGCCCCGACGCGCTGCCCGCGGGCGCGCTGCGCGGCATCAGCTCGCGCGGGTCCGGGCTGCGCCGGCCGGGCACGCTCGTCGCCGTCGCGCTGCCGGAAACCCCGGCACCGGCCGCCGAAGACGCCCCCGAAGCCGAAGAGCCGGAACCGGAACTCGTCTTCGTCGAGGTGAACCGCCGCCGGGTGCTGGCGGCCACGATCTTCGCGCCGCCCGTGGTCCTGCTCGTCGTGCTGACCGCGCTCGGGCTGTTCGTCAACCGCGCCCGGCTCGGCCTCGACCTCTTCGGCGGCAAGCTGCTCCCGGTCGCCGGGCTGGGAGAGCTCTGGACGTCGTACCTGACGCCGTGGCACGCGATCGCGGGCGGCACCGGCGCGCCCGCGTCGGCCACCCTGCCGGTGCTCGGCGCGCTCGGCGCGGTGTTCGCGCCGATCGGCGGCCCGGCCGCGCTGGTCGCCGTGCTGCTCCTCGGCGACATCCCGCTGGCCGCGTTGAGCGCGTACGCGGCGACGCGGCGGCTTCGCGTGCGCCGCTGGGTCCGCGCGGTCGTCGCGGCGACGTACGCGCTCTTGCCGGCCGCGACCGCGGGCGTGGCGCAGGGCCGGCTCGACGTCGTCGTCGTGCACCTGGTGCTGCCGCTGGTGGCCGCGGGCATCGCCGGGTTGCTCGTGCACGCGGACACGCGCTGGCTGCACGTGTCCGCGCTGTCGGCGTTCGGGGTGGCGCTGCTCGGCGCGTTTTCGCCGCTGGCGCACGGGCTCGCGCTCGCCGGGCTGCTGATCGGGTTCGTCGTGCTGCCCGCGCCGACCGGGCTGGCACGCCGGATCGCGTCGGTCGGGATCGTGGTGCTGCTGCCGCTGGCCCTGCTGCTCCCGTGGCCGACGGTGCTGCTGAAGCATCCGGAACTCCTCGTGCAGGGGCTCGGCGGTGCGGCTCCGGTGGTCTCCGGCACCGATCTGGCCGGGCTCGACCCCGGCGGGCCGGGCGCCTGGCCGATCGGTGTCGCGGTGATCGCCGCGGCGCTGGTGGCGGTGGTCGTCCGGCCGACGAAGCTCGCCGCCGGCGGGCTCGCGCTCGCGGCGCTGGGCGCGGGCGGGCTGGTGCTGGTGCGGCTGGTCACGGCGGCCCCGTTGCAGGGTGGCGCGCCGTCACACGGCTACGCGGGCGTGCCGCTGCTGATCGTCGGCGCCGGGCTGCTGTGGGTGGTGCTCGGGTCGTGGCAGCGCGGCGGCACGACCGGCGTCCCGGCGACCTGGCTGCCGAAGGTGATGGCGGTGGCCGGCGTGGCGGTGTTCCTGGCGCTGGCCACCGGCGCGCTGGTCGTGGGCTCGCAGGGCCCGCTGCGGGCCGGCGAGCGGCCGTCGCTCGCCCCGGAGGTCGCGGCCGAGCTGACGGCGTCCGGCCGGTCGGTGCTCGACCTGGCCCCGGACGCGACGCGCCAGATCGGCGGCCGCCTCCCGCACTACGGCGACGACGAGCTGGCTCCGACGCCCGGCACCCCGGCCCGCCTGGCGGCCTGGCGCCGCGACCTGGGCCAGGGCGACGCGGCGGCGGTCCAGCGCTCCTTCGCGGCGGCCGCGGCCGCGGGCGTCCAGTTCGTGGTGCTCCCGCCCGGCGTGGACCCGCAGGCGTACCCACCGCTGGCGAAGGACCTGCTCTCGGTGGCCGCCCCGATGTCCGACGGCCGCGGGGTGCTCCGCTTGTTGCCGCCGGCGGCCCAGGTGATCTTGATCTCTCCGGAGCAGGCGAAAGCGGCGGTCACGGGCGGCGGCGCCCCGGGGAACGCGCCGGGCGTGGCGCCGGTCCGGGCGGACCTGCCGGACGTGCGGGTCCGCGTGTCCGACGGCCCGACGGGCCGGCTGCTGGTGCTGGCGGCGGAGCAGGAACCGGGCTGGAAGGCGGCGGTGGGAGGCAAGCCGGTGCCGATCGTGCCGGCGTGGGGTCACCAGGTGGCGGTATCGGTGCCACCGGCGTCCGCCGAGGTGACGGTGGAGTACCCGGGCACAGAACACAACCTCCTGCTGCTGGCCCAGCTGGCGGCGGCGCTGTTCACGCTCCTGACGGCGGTCCCGGCCCGGCGGGTACCCAGCCCCTCGCGCGCCCAAAGCTTGTAAATCGGAGGAGCGGGGTGGTCATCCCGTCGCCTGAGGCCGTCAAATCACTTTGAGCCGGGCCCGCAACCCACAGCGCAGCGTGAGGGGACAGCGGAAGCTTGCGGGCCCGGCTCAAAGTGATAGGCCTCGATCAGGCGGCGGGATGACCACCGCGCGGCCCACCTCGAGAAAGCGAGGGGGCAGCGGCGAGGGGTGGCCATCCCGGAGCCTGCCGGTCCGGCGAGGACAGCCTTTTGTCTTTTACCGCGGTAGAGCGGCACCGCGGGGTTCTGCCGCGGCTTCTACTACGGGTTCTGCCGCGGCAGGGGAGGTCTGGTGACGTCGTTAGTCGGCTTGCGTTGCCGGCCGGCGGTTCGCTGCGGCCCCTCAGCCCGGCCGTGGCTACTCGCCAGCGACCCCCTGCCCCGGCCGGGAGCTACTCGCCTTCGATGACGTCCGGTTCCACGCCCAGGTAGCCCGCCACCTGCTCCACCAGCACGTCGTGGACCAGCTCCGCCAGCTCCGACGGGTCCTTCGCCCGCGCCTCCAGCGGCCGCCGGTACAGCACGATCCGGGCCCGCGTCGGCAGCCCCGTGCGGTCGACGCCCGCCGGGACCAGGCGCGACAACGGCACCGCGCCGTCGTGCAGTACCCCGTCCGCCGGGGAGTGGCCGTTCTCACGGACCTCCGGCACGTCGTCGACCGCCACGTCGAGCTTCGTCAGCTCGTGGCGCCAGCGGGCTTCGATCGGCTCCAGTGCGTCCAGCACCAGTGCGTCGAAGCGTTCCGCACGGCTCGCGGCGGCGGGCAGGGTCGCCGGATACAGCGTCCCGCGCAAGCCCCGGCCGTGCCGGTCCCGCCGCGAGCGCCGCCGCTGTCGGTAATCACGAGCCGTCGCCACGTCCGGAAGTCTATGCGACCGCGGTTCAGCGCGTGTCGCGCTGGAGACCTTGCGGCGACGCGCTATCGTTTCGTTTTGTGCGGAGCGTACGGAAGTGTTCGCGTACTGGCTGTCTCGAGCCAGCTGTGGCCACGCTGACGTATGCGTACAGCGACTCCACCGCCGTCGTCGGCCCGCTGGCCACCGCCTCCGAGCCGCACTCCTACGACCTCTGCGAAGCCCACGCGCTGCGGCTGACCGTCCCCAAGGGCTGGGAAGTCGTCCGGCACGAAGGGGCCTTCGCCGCGCCGGACCCGTCGGCCGACGAACTGACCGCGCTGGCCGAGGCCGTGCGCGAGGCCGGCCGCCCCGGCAAACCCGCGCCGCCCGCGCCGGAGCCGGAGGGCCCGTCCGGGCGCCGCGGCCACCTGCGGGTCCTGCCCGGTCGCGCCTGAACGCGTAAGCCACTCACCTCGCCGGTAGGCTTTCCGCGCGGCGCAGCGGGCGCCAGTGACGACTAATCGCGGGGAGACGGCGTGCCAGACCTTTCGGGCATCGTGAAGGCCTACGACATTCGCGGCGTGGTCGGCGAGCAGCTCGACGCGGACCTCGTCCGCGACTTCGGCGCCGCGTTCGCCCTGCTCATCAAGCCGGAGGCGCCGTCGGTGGTGATCGGCCACGACATGCGCGACTCCTCGCCGGGGCTCGCGGCCGCCTTCGCCGAGGGCGTCACCTCGCAGGGCCTCGACGTGGTGAGCATCGGGCTGGCCAGCACCGACCAGCTGTACTTCGCCTCGGGTTCACTGAACCTGCCGGGCGCGATGTTCACCGCGAGCCACAACCCGGCCAAGTACAACGGCATCAAGCTGTGCCGCGCGGGCGCGTCGCCGGTCGGCCAGGACACCGGGCTGGCCGAGATCCGCGACACAGTCGAGCAGGGCGTGCCGGAGTTCGAGGGCCAGCGCGGCACGGTGAGCGAGCGGGACGTCCTCGCCGACTACGCCGCCTACCTGCGCAACCTCGTCGACCTGTCGGGCAGCCGGCCGCTGAAGATCGTGGTCGACGCCGGCAACGGCATGGGCGGGCACACCGTCCCCACCGTCTTCGACGGGCTCCCGATCGACGTCATCCCGATGTACTTCGAGCTCGACGGCACCTTCCCGAACCACGAGGCCAACCCGCTGGACCCGGCGAACATCGTCGACCTGCAGGCGAAGGTGCGCGAGGTCGGCGCGGACGCGGGCGTGGCCTTCGACGGCGACGCCGACCGCTGCTTCATCGTCGACGAGCGCGGCGAGCCGGTTTCGCCGAGCGCGATCACGGCGCTGGTCGCCGTCCGCGAGCTGGCCAAGGACCCGGGCGGCACGATCATCCACAACCTGATCACGTCCAAGGGCGTCCCGGAGATCGTCGCCGAGCACGGCGGCAAGCCGGTCCGCACCCGCGTCGGGCACTCGTTCATCAAGGCCGAGATGGCCCGCACCGGCGCCATCTTCGGCGGCGAGCACTCCGCGCACTACTACTTCCGCGACTTCTGGCGCGCCGACACCGGCATGCTGGCGGCGCTGCACGTCCTCGCCGCCCTCGGTGAGCAGACGGGCCCGTTGTCCGAGCTGACCAGCGCGTACTCGCGCTACGCGGCTTCGGGGGAGATCAACTCCACGGTTGACGACCAGGTCGCGAAGATGATGGCCGTCAAGGACGCCTTCGGCACCCGCTCCGGCGTCGAGCTCGACGAGCTGGACGGCCTCACCGTGCAGCTGCCGGGCGGCGCCTGGTTCAACCTGCGCCCGTCGAACACCGAACCGCTGCTCCGGCTGAACGTCGAGGCCGCGAACGCCGAGGCCGTGCAGGCGCTGGTGGACGAAGTGCTCGCGATCATCCGCAACTGACCCGTCCGAAGAAGCGCGCGCCGGGGCCGAACTGTGTCCTGAAGTGCTCTTCACCACAGTCCCCCGCGTGGTATGGAGGAACCATGGCCATCACGCTCGACGCCCAGCTCCTCGAGATCTTGGCGTGCCCGTCGCCCGATCACGCCCCGCTCCGGCCGGGCGCACCGGACGACCCCGAGGCCGACGCACTGACCTGCACCGAGTGTGGGCGGGTGTACCCGGTCCGTGACGGCATCCCGGTGCTGCTCCTGGACGAAGCCACCATTCCCGGTGACAACGGAACCTCCGATGCCGACAGTGCTTGACGACACGTTGCTCGACGACCCCGCGCGGCTGGCCGAGGCCGACAGCGCGGGGTTGCTCCGGGCCGCCGCGATGGCCGGCGCCCAGGTGCGGGCGGCCGCCGAGCTGGCCGCGGAGCTGGAGCTGTCCGAGCGGCTCGACATGGGCCGTCCGCGTGCCGTCGTGCTGATCGACCGGCCGGGGGTGAGCCGCACGCTCACGCGGCTGCTGGCCGCCCTGCTGGCGCCGTCGTGCCCGGTCCCGGTGGTCGTCGCCGAGGTGGTGCCGAGCTGGATCGGCGCGCTCGACGTCGTGTTCGCGCACACCGACGACCCCGAGGACCGCGAACTCGCCGCATCGCTGGAGCGCGCCGCCCGCTACGGCGCTTCGGTGGTGCTTTCGGCGCCGTCGGAAGGGCCGGTGGCGGCCGCGGTGGCGGGCAAGGGCCTGCTGCTGGCGCCGCGCATCCCGGTGCCGGCGGAGCTGGCGTTCCCACGCGGCCTGGCCGCCGGGCTGCTCACCGCGAACGCGCTGGGCCTGCTGATGTCCGACGTCCAGTCGCTCGCCGACCAGCTGGACCTCGAAGCCGGGAAGGACTACCTGGCCCGGGATTCGTTCGAGAACCCGGCCAAGGCGCTCGCCCTGCGGGTGGCCGACCGCGTGCCGCTGCTGTGGGGGCTGGACCCGGTCGCGGTCGCCGTCGGTGAACACGCTGCGCACGCGTTCGCGGCCCACGCGGCCACGGTGTGCGACGTCGAGGACTATCGTCAGGCCCTGGCGCGCCCCGCATTGCGGCGGGCGGCGCTATCAGGTGGCGCGGAGCGTGACATCTTCGCCGATCCGGACGATTCCTCTGGTGACATCCCCACCCGGCTGCTGCTGCTCTCGGTGCGCACCGGTCCGGCCACGGACGCGGCGCGCTTCCAGGCCGAGGATCTGCTGCCCGGTGCGGACGTCATCGCGCCGGCCGAGGAGATCGAGGCCGACGAAATCGTGCGGGCCGCGGTGCTGGCACTGCGGTTCGAACTTGCGGCGGTCTATCTCGGGCTGGCGGCGGGCAGCATCGGCGGCGCGGGCCGCTTCGCGCCCGCAACGGCGTGAGACCCGCCTAGCACCGGCCCCGGCCGGTGCCGAAGGAGTGGAGTTGAGGTGACAGTGGAGCTGCTGCGCAACGCGGTGCGGCCCTACGCCTGGGGATCGCGGACGGCGATCCCCGAGCTGCTGGGCCGTCCGGTACCCGCGCCGCACCCCGAGGCCGAGCTGTGGATGGGCGCCCACCCGGGTGATCCGTCGCACGCCATCGGGCCCGACGGGACCGAGCGGAGCCTGCTCGAGCTGGTGGACGCCGACCCGGTGACCCAGCTCGGCGAGCGCTGCGCGAAGCGGTGGGGCGGGCGGCTCCCGTTCCTGTTGAAGATCCTCGCGGCCGAGGAGCCGCTGTCGATGCAGGCGCACCCGTCGGCGGCCCAGGCCGCGGAGGGGCACGCCCGCGAGGAGAAGCTGGGCATCCCGCGTGACGCGGCGAACCGCAACTACCCGGACCCGACGGCGAAGCCGGAGCTGGTCTGCGCGCTGACGGAGTTCCACGCGCTGGCCGGGTTCCGTGCTCCCGACCGCACGATGAAGCTGCTGAAGGCGATCGAGACGCCGGGGCTGGCCAACTACACCGGGCTGCTGGAGGCCCAGCCGGACCCGGCCGGGCTGCGGGCGCTGTTCACGACGTGGATCACACTGCCGCAGTCGTCGCTGGACCGGCTGCTGCCGGAGGTCCTGGACGCGTGCGTCCGGCACGTCCAGGAGCACGGCGAGTTCGCGGTCGAGTGCCGGACGATCCTGGAGCTCGGTGAGGCCCACCCGCGCGACGCGGGTGTGCTGGCGGCGTTGCTGCTGAACCGCCTGACGCTGCGCGCGGGCGAGGCGATCTACCTGCCGGCCGGCAACCTGCACCTGTACCTGCACGGCACGGCCGTGGAGATCCTGGCGAACTCGGACAACATCCTGCGGTGCGGGTTGACGCCGAAGCACGTGGACGTCCCGGAGCTGCTGCGCGTGGTGGACTTCGCGTGCGGCGAGATGCCGGTCCAGTGCGGGGACACCGGGGAGCGCATGGCGGTGTACCGCACGGACGCCCCGGAGTTCGAGCTGTCCCGCGTGGAGTGGGCGGCGGGCCAGGACGACGAGATATCGGTCGACAGCGTGGGCCCCCAGATCCTGCTGTGCACGGCGGGCGACCTGCTGGTGACGGCGGACGACGGCGAGAAGGTCGAGCTCAGGCGGGGTCAGTCGGTGTGGTTGCCGGCGGCGGACCCGCCGGTTCGCGTCCGGGCGCTGGGCGGGGAGCGGGCTCAGCTCTTCCGCGCGACCGCAGGCAACTGCGAGGACTGAGACGCGCCGGACCGCCTGACGCGAGCTCACGTACCCGGAGGGTCGGCTCGCGTACCTGGTCGGCTCACGTACCCACGGGGTCGGCCCACGGACCCTGCAGGTCGGTTCGCGTACATCGAGGGTCGGCCCACGGACCCAGCAGGTCGGTTCGCGTACATCGAGGGTCGGCCCACGGACCCAGCAGGTCGGCTCGCGTACATCGAGGGTCGGCCTGCGTGCCCGCGGGGTCGCCTCGGGTGCTTGGAGGGGCGGCCTGCGTGCCCGCCGGGTCGGCCCGCGTGCCTGGTGGGGTGGCCCGGAAACCGGCGCCCAGGTGCGCGAACCGACCGTCTGGGTGCGCGAACCGACTGCCTGGGTCCGCAGGCCGACCGTCTGAGCACGTGGGCCGACCGTTCGGGTGCGCGAGCCGACTGTCCGGGTGCGCGCGGGCGCGGGTTTCTGTGTGCGTTCCGTGTGGCGGCATCCGCCACGATCGACACCAAGGGGGACCCTGGTGCGCTGATGCGCGCCGCCGGGTCCGCTGGGGGTGGCGCCGGTCGGATCCGCCCGGCGTCCGTGGGCGTGAGGTGGTGCCGCGAGGGGGCGGCACCACCTCGGGGGGCCAACCCCGCCGGCCGAGGCGAGGCGGGTGGTGCGGTGAGGGGCAGCACTCCCGTCTTGCCCGGCAGGTCAACTCGGCGAGGTTGGCGCCTGGCAGATCAGGCCGGGTGAGGGAGCAACGCGGCAGGCCGGTTCGGTGCGGCGTAGTGGCTCAGCAGGCCAGGTGGGCGCCGGGCGGTCGGTGCGTAGTGACCCGGGGAGGCCAGGTGGGCCCCAGGGGCCCGTCAAGCCGGCTCGGTGAGGGCGAGCAGCGCCCGGCGAAGCACAGCCGCGCTGGCGTCGCGCGGGTCGAGCAGCTCCGCGGCCTCGGCCTCCGCCGCCTCCGCCGCTGCCCACTCTCCCGTGGCTTCGTACGCGCGCTTCAGCACCAGCCACGTCAAACCCGTTGCCGCTCTGCCGCCCATCTCGCGGCACTCCTCGAGGCAGGCTCGGAGCACCGGGATCGCCTGGGCCGCCCGGCCTTCGCCGATCCACGCCGCCGCCAAGGCCCGGGTGCATGACAGCTCGCGTGGCCGCTCGTGCAGCTCCCGCGCCAGCTCGCGGGCCTCGCCGAACGCCGCCGTCGCCTCCGCACGCGCGCCCGTTGCCGCCGAGATCGCGCCGCGGGTGCGCAACGACTTCGCCAGTGCCGAGCGTGCCATCGTGCCGCGCAGCAGGTCCACCGACTCCGCGATCGCCGCCACCGCGCCCGCGTCGTCGCCCGTCAGCAGCGACGACCACGCGAACCCGTGCAACGCCTCGCCGATCACCCGGGCGTCGCCCGTCGAGCGGGCCGCCGCCAGTGCCGTCCGGTCGACGTCCCGGGCGTCGTCGATGCGGCCGAGCCGCACCAGGGCCGCCGACTCCGCGGCCCGGACCCACCCGAGCTCGGCCGGCGCACCGTCCACCGTGAACAGTTCGCGGGCGTGGGCCGCCGTCTGCAGGGCCTCTTCCGCGCGGCCGAGGCCGATCAAGCAGTGCGCCAGGTTCGCCGACACCCACGCGTGGGTGCGGCGGTCGCCGTGGGCCTCCAGTTCCTTGGCGCACGCGCGGTAGCGGACGGCGGCCTCCTCGTACTCGCCACGCGCATGCCGCAACAGCGTCAGCGTGGCCTCGGCGACCGTCGCCAGCGGCGGGCCCGCGTCCAAGACCGTCTCGTACGCCGCGCGCATGTCGGCGTACTGCCCGTGCAGGTACAGGTAGACGCCGAGCCGGTCGAGCAGCAGCAGGGCGTCCCGCGCGCCCAGCGTGCCGATGAGCGCCAGGAGGTTCGCGCGCTCGGCGGCGAACCAGTCGTCCGGACGTGCCAGCAGCCGCTCCACCAGCTCGTCCGGCAACGGCTGCGCGGGCGGCTCGTGGGCCGGGGACGGCATCGGCACCGTGCGCGGCAGCCGGGCCGCCGCCGCGTCGGCGAGCGCGAGCGTGGCCGCCAGCACCGTCCGGAGGCCTTCGCCGGGCGCCGGATCGGTGAGCTCCGCCGCGTACAGCCGGACGAGGTCGTGCATCCGGTAGCGGCCTTCGCCCGTCCCGTCCGCTCCGCGCGCCTCCAGCAGGCTCGCCTCGACGAGCTCTTCGACGGCTTCGTCCGGGTCGTCCACCAGGGTGGCGACCGCCCAGGCCGGCAGGTCGGCGAGGCGGCACCGGCCGAGCAGCCGGAACGCGCGCCGCGCGGGCGGCCGCAGGCCTTCGTAGCTCAGCGCGATGCTGCTCCGGACGGCGAGATCGCTCACCGTCAGCTCGTCGAGCCGCCGGACCTCGTCCTCCAGCCGGCCGGCCAGCTCGCCGAGCCGCAGGTGCGGGCGGATGGCCAGCCGGCTGCCCGCGATCCGCAGCGCCAGCGGCAGCCGCGCGCACGCGGTGATGATCCGCTCGGCGTCGGCGCGCTCCCGGGCCACCCGCGCCCCCGCGAGCCGGTGCAGCAGTTCGGCGGCGTCGGCGCCGGACAGGGGACCGACGGCCAGCCGGTGCGCGCCGGCGAGCCCGCTCAGCCGGCGGCGGCTCGTCACGAGCACCGCGCAGCCCGGTGTGCCCGGCAGCAGCGTGCGGACGTGCTCGGGGTCGACGGCGTCGTCGAGCACCACCAGCACCCGCCGATCGGTGAGCCGGCCGCGGAACACCGCCGCGCGCGCTCGCACGTCGTCCGGCACGGCCGGGCCGGGGACACCCAGCGCCCGCAGCAGGTCGGCCAGCACCTCCCCGATTTCACGGCCCGCCAGCGGCACGTACAGCTGGCCGTCCGGGAACCGCGGGCGCAGCCGGTGCGCGGCGCGCACGGCGAGGGTGCTCTTGCCCGCGCCCGGCTCGCCGCTGAGCACCGCGACCGGGACGCCGCTGCCTGCCCCGAGCACGCCGGTCAGCTCCGCCAGCTCGGCGTCGCGGCCGGTGAAGTCCCCGATGTCCGGCGGGAGCTGGCAGACCGGCCACACCGCCGGTGGCAGCCCCGGCACCGGGTCTTCGCCGCGCAGGACGGCCGCGTGCACCCGCCGGGCCTCCGCGCCGGGCTCGACGCCGAGCTCCTCGATCAGGGTGGTCCGCAGCCGCCGGTAGACCTCCAGCGCGCCGCCCTGCTGCCCGGCCCGGTGCAGCGCGATCATCAGCTGCGCGGCCGGCCGTTCACGCAGCGGGTGCTCGGTGATCACGGCCTGCAGCTCGCCGGTCAGCTCGCCGTGCCGCCCGGCGGTCAGCTCCGCGTCGACGCAGTCCTCGAACACGGCGAGGCGTTCGGACTCCAGCCGGGCGACGTCGGCGTCGAGCCGCGGCACGTGCAGCCCGGCCAGCACCGGCCCCCGCCACAGCGCGAGCGCCCGCCGGTAGTGCCCCGCGGCGGCCACCGGATCCCCGGTCCGCCGCCCTTCGGCGACGGCGGACCGGAAGACGAGCAGGTCGAGCTCCTCCGGTTCGACGTGCAGCCGGTAGCCGGGCGGGCCGTGCTCGACCCGCAGGCCCTCGATCCGCTCGCGCAGCCGCGAGAGGTAGGTGTGCAGGTTGGACGTGGCCGACTTGGGCGGCCCGTCCGGCCACAGCGCCTCGACCAGCACGTCGACGGGGACGTGCTGGCCGGCGTTGAGCAGCAGCACGGCCAGCAGCGTGCGCTGCCGCTCACCGCGCAGGACCGCCCACCGGCCCGGCGGGCTCTCGACGGCGAGCGGACCGAGCACGGCGAAGTGCGCCATGTCACCTTCCCGGGTGTGGTCGGCAGGAAAAACCACGGTAGCGAAGGGGTACGACAGAACCGGCGGCCGCGGTTCACCCGGTCGGGACGGTCGCCGCCGCGCGTTCCCATTAGGCTCCACCCGGACATTTCAGGACCTACCAGGGGAGCGGTCGTGTCAGCTGGAGGCGGAACCAAGGCGATCCTCGCGGCACTCGGGGCCAACGCCGGGATCGCGGCCGCGAAGTTCGTCGGCTTCCTCGTCACCGGGTCGTCGTCGATGCTGGCCGAGTCCGTGCACTCGCTGGCCGACACCACCAACCAGGGCCTGCTGCTGCTCGGCCAGAAGACGTCGAAGCGGGAAGCCGACAAGGAGCACCCCTTCGGCTACGGCCGCGACCGGTACTTCTACTCCTTCATCGTCGCGCTGATGCTCTTCACGCTCGGCTCGGCTTTCGCGATCTACGAAGGCATCCACAAGATCGGCCACCCGGAGCCGCTCGAATCGCCGATCGTCGCCGTGATCATCCTGGTCGTCGCGGTCGCCCTGGAGGGCTACAGCTTCTACACCGCCATCGGCGAGTCGAAGAAGATCAAGGGCAACGCGACCTGGTGGGGCTTCATCCGCCAGGCCAAGGAACCCGAGCTGCCGGTGGTGCTGCTCGAGGACGCCGGCGCGCTGCTCGGTCTCGTCTTCGCCCTGCTGGGCGTCGGGCTGTCGGTCGTCACGGGCAACCCGGTCTGGGACGGCGTCGGCACCCTCGCGATCGGCGCGCTGCTCGGTGTCATCGCGATCATCCTCATCATCGAGATGAAGAGCCTGCTCATCGGCGAAGGCGCCAACGAGGGCGTCCTCGCGACGATCGTCGACGAGCTCGCCGCGGGGAAGGTCGAGCGCGTCATCCACATCCGCACCCAGTACCTGGGCCCGGACGAGCTGCTCGTCGCGGCGAAGCTGGCGCTGGTGCCGGGCCTCGACACCGCCGAGCTGGCCAGGGCCATCGACGACGCCGAGGCCCGCGTCCGCGCCAAGGTGCCCGTGGCCAAGCTCATCTACCTCGAACCGGACCTGGACCGCAGCCTCACGCGTTAGCCGAAGATCGGCCTTTTCGGTGAGCCGTCACCGGCCTGACCCGATAGGGTGACTTACTGCGATACATGCAGGCCAGCCGCAGGAGGTCAACGGTGCCCGGAACGGGATTGTGGCGCACTAAATCGATCGAACAGTCCATTGCGGACACCGACGAGCCGGACACCAAGCTCCGGCGGAACCTGAGCGCCTGGGACCTCACGGTCTTCGGTGTCGCCGTCGTCATCGGTGCCGGCATCTTCACGCTGACCGCGCGCACCGCGGGTGACTACGCCGGGCCGTCGGTGTCGCTGGCCTTCGTGTTCGCGGCGATCGCCTGCGCGCTGGCGGCGCTGTGCTACGCGGAGTTCGCCTCGACCGTGCCGGTCGCGGGCAGCGCGTACACGTTCTCCTACGCCACCTTCGGCGAATTCATGGCGTGGATCATCGGCTGGGACCTGATCCTCGAGCTCGCCGTCGGTGCGGCGGCGGTGTCCAAGGGCTGGTCGGTGTACCTCGAGACGGTGCTCGGCTACCTCTTCGGCAAAGGCACCAAGACGACGTTCGACGTCGGCAGCGTGACCGTCGACTGGGGCGCGCTGCTCGTCGTGGCGGTCCTGACGACGCTGCTGGCCGTCGGCACCAAGCTGTCGTCGCGGGTGTCCATGGTGATCACCGGGATCAAGGTCGCCGTCGTGCTGTTCGTGATCATCCTCGGGTTCTTCTACATCAAGGGCGCCAACTACACGCCGTACATCCCGCCGGGCGAGACGGGCGGAGCCGGTCAGACGGGCGTCGACCAGTCGCTGTTCTCGCTGATCGCGGGCGGCGCGAGCAGCTCGTTCGGCGTCTTCGGCCTGCTGGCCGGCGCCTCGCTGGTGTTCTTCGCGTTCATCGGCTTCGACATCGTCGCGACCACCGCCGAGGAGACGAAGAACCCGCAGAAGGCCGTGCCGCGCGGGATCATGGGTTCGCTGGCCATCGTCACGGTGCTCTACGTCGCGGTGTCGCTGGTGGTCGTCGGCATGACGTCCTACAAGGACCTGGCCACCAAGGCGGGCGACGGCAGCCACAAGACCCTCGCCACGGCGTTCTCCGCCAACGGCGTCGACTGGGCGGCCAACATCATTTCCTTCGGCGCGCTGGCCGGCCTGACCACCGTCGTCATGGTGCTCATGCTGGGCCAGGTCCGGATCATCTTCGCGATGTCCCGCGACGGCCTGATGCCGCGCGGGCTGGCCAAGACCGGCGAGCACGGCACGCCGAAGCGCGCGACGCTCATCGTCGGCGGCCTGGTCGCGCTGGCGGCCGGGTTCTTCCCGGCCGACAAGCTCGAAGAAATGGTCAACGTCGGCACGCTCTTCGCGTTCGTGCTCGTGTCGGCGGGCGTGCTGATCCTGCGCCGGACGCGGCCGGACCTGCCCCGCGCGTTCAAGGTGCCCCTGGTGCCGCTCATCCCGATCCTGGCCATCCTCGCCTGCCTGTGGCTGATGCTGAACCTGACCGTGCTGACCTGGCTGCGGTTCTTCGCCTGGATGGTGCTGGGCGTGGTGCTCTACTTCGGGTACAGCCGCCGGCATTCGCTGCTCGGCAAGCGGCAGGCCGACGGGATCGACGAACCCGTGAAGGCGCCCGAAGCCTGACTTGCGCAATAGAAGCCCCGCCCGCCTGGACGCCCAGGTCGGCGGGGCTTTTTGCATTTGGTTGCGCAATGGGAGGTTACGGCTTGATCAAGAGGATCTTGCGATTCGTGCGCAAAGGGGGACCCCCTGTAAGCGGCTGGGTGACGTGCGATACCTTTCGATCCTTCGTGTGCCACTGACGGGTGAATTACAGCCGCGTGATTCCCACGTTCAGTGGTGCCGCGTCCCCCGATTTTGCCGTTCATCCCCGTTCGGTACTGGAGAACTCATGCGCAGACGTTCCTTCCGCGGCGCCGTGGCGGTCATGGCGCTCACCACTGCTGCCCTGATCGGGACCGCCGGTTCCGCCCTGGCCTGCTACAGCGACGACAACCGTCCCCACCCGACGCCGGGCAAGCCGACACCCTGTGCCGACGGCCAGGTCCTCGACCAGAAGGACGTCGTCTCCGAGCTGACCAAGAACAACACCCGGCTGAACATCAAGTCGGTCAACGAGGGTGTCACGGTCACCCGCATCGTCGTCGTCGGCGGCGACGACGGCTTCAACGACTACACGCCGGGCAAGAAGCTCGACAAGAACGCGCCGTGGAACGACCTGCGCGCGCCGTTCAACTTCAACGGCAGCCAGCCGAAGATCGACAAGTGGTTCCTGTGCGGCTCGAAGACCACCAAGCCGACCGCGCCCGCCACGACGCCGGCCACCAAGACGTCGACGCCGCCCACCACGACGGCCACCACCAAGCCGAGCACCCCGGCGACTTCGGAGACCTCCGTTTCGCCGACCAGCTCGACCGCCGCGGCCGTCGTCCCGGCGGGCAACGAGTCGGGCACCGGTGGCGGCCTGGCCAACACCGGTTTCGACAACAGCTGGCTGATCTGGGTCGGCGCGCTGCTGCTGGCCGCCGGTGGCGGTCTGCTCGCGCTGCTGAAGTTCCGCCGCAAGGCTTCCGAGTGAAGCTGAGCTAGTCCACGGTCGAAGGCCCCTCGCTCCGCGCGCGAGGGGCCTTCACCGTTTCGGGGGAAAGTCCCCGAACAGCGAGCCCTGCTCGCCCCAGGACGGCTTGCCGAGGCCGGCCGCCATCGCGACGGCGTGGTCCCACTCGGCGTCGACCACGTAGTCCTGGTGCTTGAGCACCCCCGGCGCCCAGCGGTGCCGCCCGGTCGGGCCGCGCAGCGGGTCCGGCAGCCAGTGGTCGCCGCCGAGGATCAGGACGCCGTTGGCGTCGGCCGCCGCCGACACCGGGCCGCAGCCGCCGTCCGGGAGGAACCCGACGCCGTGCAGCCGCCGGTCGGCGACCGAGTGCCGCCAGGTCGTCACGCCGCCGCCGAAGATGTCGGTGCCGCGGCACAGCGCCCGCCAGCGGCCGTCCAGGTCGGTGAACAGCCGTTCCAGCGCTTCCTGCGGCAGCAGCGCCGGGAAAGCGCGCTGGTAGCCCCACTGCAACGGCGACCCGGCGGTCAGCACGCCGACGCGCTCGAGGTCCGCTTCCGGCAGTTCGGCCGCCAGCCGGGCGGCGGCCATGAGCGTCAGCAGGCTGCCGAGGTTGTAGCCGGAGAGCACCACGCGCGTGCCGGGTTCGGTGAGGTGCTCGCGGGCCCGCGCGGCCAGTTCCGGGACGACCTTCAGCGCGTAGCAGGGCGGGACCGTCGGGTGCGCGGCCCGCGGCCAGAAGCAGACCAGGTCGGCCAGCGCCCCGAGGTGGCGGCTGCGCTGCGGGGTGCGCGCGGCCGTGTAGACCACGCGCAGCAGGCCCGCGGCCAGCGCGCCGAGCGCGACCACGCCGATCGCGGACAGCGGGCCGAACCAGCCGGGGACCAGCCCGAACCCGAACCGCAGGACCAGCAGGGCCGCGCCGCCGGCGGACATCGCGCTCGCGACCGCCAGTGCCAGGTGGTGCAGGTGCCGCCGTTCCCACGCCGAGCGCGCCCAGGCCGCCGCGGCCTTGGCCTCCTGCCGTTCGTCGTGCTCCATCAGCTCGACGATCTCGGGGATGCCCCGCCGCAGCCGCCGCAGCGGGACGGCGACCGCGAAACCCAGCACGCCGAGCACCGCGGCCAGCGCCAGGCCCGCGCCCCACAGGACGGTGACCAGCAGGTACGTGTCGGGCACCTTCAGGTGTTCCGCCCCGGAAAGCCGGCGGAGCGCTTCGGCGAGCCCGGCCCCGAACCCGCCGCCGAGCAGGCCGCCCAGCGCGAGCACCGGCGCGGCCGCCCAGCCGCCCATCCACGGCCGCAGCCGCTGCGGCTTGTGCTTCCAGCCGGGCCGGGCCAGCAGCGCCGCCGGGGCGAGGAACAGGGCGAACAGCACCGTGACGGCGACCAGGGCCGCGCCGAGGCCTTCGACGACGCCGTTCGTGCCGGGCAGCGGACCGGTGCCCGGCCCGTTCGCAAGCCCGAGCCGTACCGCGGCCACGACGACCAGCAGGGTCGCGAAGGCGAGCACGCCGGGCCGGGCGAACCGGCCGGTGTCGACGCCGATCGCGGCGGCGACGACGGTGGCGAGCACCACGGCCAGTGTGATGATCCAGACAACGAGATCGACGCTGTCGCCCGGTACGCGGAACGGCCCGCCGAGCAGCAGCAGCGCGACCGTGGCCAGCGCCGCGACGGTGTGCAGGCAGCGCAGGGCCGGCGTCTCCGGGTCGGCGCGCATCCGCAGCGGGCCGCCGGTGAGGTCGCCGTCGGCGTGCACCGCCCAGGTCGCGCTGGAAATCCGGTGCAGGACGAAGATCACGACGAGCAGCGGCAGCACGCCGACGGCGATCCGGGCGCCCGCCGTGCGCAGCACGTCGGGGACCACCGGCAGGCAGCCCGAGCCGGGCGCGAGGCACTGCGCGGCGAAGAGGTCGAGCGCGATCGCCGCGAGCTGGCCGATCAGCAGCATCGTCAGCAGCAGGGCGCCGACGCGCAGCAGCCCGCGGCACACGGTGCCGAGGACGCGCGCGAGGCGGCGGCCCGGCGGCACCGGCGGCAGCATCCAGAACGCGACGTTGGCCAGGGAGAACGGGAACAGCAGCGCCCAGGTGGCCTTCGCGGCGCCGCCCGAGGTCATGCCGTGCCAGAGGTAGCCCTCGAGCGTCCGGGGGATCGACCGGCCCAGCGCCGGCAGCACCGGGCCGGGCGCCGGGCGGCGCAGCCGGTCCGCCGGGCGGATCACGCGGCCCAGCCCGTCGCCGGCGACGTCGACGGTCGAAACCGCGTCGAGCAGCGTTTCCCCGCTGGTGCCCACGAGCCCGGCGACGCGGATTTCCACGACACGGGTGTCCGGACCGGGCATGGGCACGGTAAGGGCCTCCTAACAGCAGTAGGGACACTCGAGCGGACAACGGTAGTGTTCGGGTGTCATCGAGTCTTGGAGGAATCGCCACTATGACCCCCGAAAGCGTTGCCAAGCGGCACGAGACCCGCAACGGCATCGAGTTCGCCGTCGCCGATCTCGATGCCGCCGAGTTCGGCCGCAAGGAGATCCGCCTCGCCGAGCACGAGATGCCCGGACTGATGGCGCTGCGGCGCGAATACGCGGAGGTCTACCCGCTGCGCGGCGCGCGGGTCTCCGGCTCGCTGCACATGACCGTGCAGACCGCGGTGCTGATCGAGACGCTGGTGGCGCTGGGCGCCGAGGTGCGCTGGGCGTCCTGCAACATCTTCTCGACGCAGGACCACGCGGCCGCGGCGATCGTCGTCGGCCCGCACGGCACGCCCGAGGAGCCCCAGGGTGTCCCGGTCTTCGCGTGGAAGGGCGAGTCGCTCGAGGAGTACTGGTGGTGCACCGAGCGGATGCTCACCTGGGACGGCGAGGGCCCGAACATGATCCTCGACGACGGCGGTGACGCCACCATGCTGGTGCACAAGGGCACCGAGTACGAGAAGTCGGGCGTCGTGCCGACCCCGGACGAGAACACCTCGGACGAGTTCCGCGTGTTCCTCGAGCTGTTGCGCGCCTCGGTCGCTTCGGACAAGGACAAGTGGACGAAGATCGGCGCGGGCATCCGCGGCGTCACCGAGGAGACCACGACCGGCGTCCTGCGCCTCTACCAGCTGGCGGCGGCGGGCGAGCTGCTGTTCCCGGCGATCAACGTCAACGACGCGGTGACGAAGTCGAAGTTCGACAACCGCTACGGCATCCGCCACTCCCTGATCGACGGCATCAACCGCGGCACCGACGTGCTGATCGGCGGCAAGGTCGCGGTGGTCTGCGGCTACGGCGACGTCGGCAAGGGCGCGGCGGAGTCCCTGCGCGGCCAGGGTGCGCGGGTGATCGTCACCGAGATCGACCCGATCTGCGCGCTGCAGGCGGCGATGGACGGCTACGCGGTGCGCAAGCTCGAGAGCGTGCTGCCCGAGGCCGACATCATCATCACCACCACCGGCAACAAGGACGTCGTGCTGGTGGAGCACATGGCGCAGATGAAGCACCAGGCCATCCTGGGCAACATCGGCCACTTCGACAACGAGCTCGACATGGCGGGCCTGGCGCGCTACCCGGGCATCCGCCGGATCAACATCAAGCCGCAGGTCGACGAGTGGATCTTCCCGAACGGCAACACGATCATCGTGCTGTCCGAGGGCCGGCTGCTCAACCTGGGCAACGCGACCGGCCACCCGTCGTTCGTGATGTCGAACAGCTTCTCGAACCAGGTGATCGCGCAGATCGAGCTGTTCACCAAGCACGAGGAGTACGACAACGAGGTGTTCCGCCTCCCGAAGAAGCTGGACGAGAAGGTCGCGAAGATCCACCTCGACGCGCTCGGCGGTGAGCTGACGAAGCTGACCAAGGAGCAGGCGGAATACATCGACGTGGACGTCGAAGGCCCGTTCAAGCCGGAGCACTACCGGTACTGAGGTTTTCGCGTTTTAGCTGGTCAGGGCCGCCCCGAAAGTGTTCGGGGCGGCCCTTTGTTCTGCGCTGGTGACGATGATAGCACGAATGGGTGACGTGTTATCATGGAGTCGTGAAACAGTTGATCACGAGGATCGACGACGAGCTGCACGCCCGGCTGAAGGCACTGGCCGAAGCCGAGGGGCGCAGCATGAACGACCTGGTCACGGAAGCGTTGAGGGGCGTAGTGGCAAAGACGGAAACCCGAGCGGAGTGGAAGCGGCGCTTGATCGCCGAAGGCAAGATCGTGCACGTGGAGCCACCGGCTCACGTGCCGACGCTCGATGAAATCGAAGAACTGTCCCGAGGGTGGGGCACTGCCGTGAGCGAAGCGCTCGACTGGACCCGAGGGGAGTGGTGACCGTGCTGTACGTCGACACCAGTGCGCTGGTCACCGCTTATCTGCAGGACGAGCCGGAGCACGGCAAGTTCCGCGAGCTGCTCCTCGAAGGTGCTGACCCGATCATGAGCAGCGACTTCACCCGCATCGAATTCGCGGGCGCGATGACGGCCGCCAAGCGGATCGGCCGCATCCCCGATCCCGCGGCGGTGCTGGCGCACTTCGATCACCTCGCCTCGCCGGACGGGGACCTGGTGCTGATCCCGTTCAACCCGGGCCGGGTGATTCCCGCCGCGCGCCGACTGGTCACCGAGAACTACCCGGTGCGCACGCTCGACGCGATCCACATCGCGGTCGCGATGCATTCCACGGCCGAGCTGACCGACGGTGGGCCGGTCACCTTCGTCACCCGCGACGAGCGGCAGGCCGATGCCGCCAAGGCCAACGGGTTCGAAGTGTTGTGAGCGTCGACCTCTTCGCCGGCAACGGCGTGCGCGAGATCATCTACCGCGACCCCGAGGGAAACGAGATCGGCGTCGGCGGCCCTCCCGCGTAGTCTGGTGCCGTTCTTGGCTTCACGAACCTCACGGCCCGGTAGGTAGTCCGGGCGGTCCGCGCAGGGCTCGTTGTCCCGTCATGGGAAACCGGTGACGCCAGGCTGATCCGTCACGCCTGGAGGTTTCCCGATGCACGGGGTGTTCACGCTGTACCACGACGGCCGGTTCTGGGTCGGCGTCTACGAAATCCACGAAGCCGGCCTGGTCCGGGCGGCGCGCCACGTCTTCGGCACTGAGCCCACCAACGCCGAGCTGGCGGCGTTCGCGGCCGGCCGCGACTTCGCCCGCTTGGCCGACGAAGCCCGCGCGGCCCCGCCCACCCCCGCCGAGCAGCGGCCGACCGCCCGGCTCAACGCCAAGCGCCTCGCGAAGCTGGCGAAGAAGACCCAGGAGGACGAAGGCATCGGCACGGCCGCCCAGCGCGCCCTGCGCGACGCGGTCACCCAGCGAGCGGCGGAGAACAAAGCGGCCCGCAAGCGCCGGGCGGCCACCGAGGCCGCCCGCCGTCGCTCCCTGGCGAAAGCAAAGTCCCGCGCCAAACACCGCGGCCACTAGCGACGCAGCCGTGTCGACCCTTCGATCACGCGTGTCGACCTCCCCGTCACGCGTGTCGTCCGTTCCCGCACGGTCGGTCGTGATCAGACGGTCGGCACGCGTGATCGCAGGGTCGACACGCGTGATCAGGCGGTCGACACGGCGTTCAGTTCCACTCCACCGCGACCCCGGCCAGCCCGGGTCCCGCGTCGCTGAAGAACGCGCTGCTCACCCCGCCCATGTCGCAGGCCAGTTCCTCCGCCACCACCGGCAGGGCGTCGTCCCGTGCGCGGACCTGGCGGGTGCACCGCGCCGGCAGCGCGTTGCGGTCGAAGCGCAGCTGGACCAGATAACTCGCGCAGCGGTCGCGCAGCATCCGGTAGTACCCCGGTGACGCCGATCCGGAGTCGTCGCGGACCTCGAAGCAGAACACGTGGATGTCGCCCTCGGCCAGCTTGCGGTCGAACAGCAGCTCCGTGGCCATCGTGTCCGCGTCCGGGTTGCGGCGCATCCGGCCCACCCGGCAGCCCTCGTCCGTGATCAGCTCGACGTCGTCGATGCGGCAGCCCGGGTCGCCGTTGTACACCGTCAAATACCGGTCCGGGCCGTGGCGGCGTGCCCTGGTCACCAGCCGCGTGCGCAGGCTGACCTGGCGGTGCTCCGCGTCGAACGTGATCGTGTCGTGGACCGACAGCAGCTCCAGGTCCGCGTTGTAGTGGTTCGACGACGGGTACGCGCCCAGCTCGGCCAGCAGGTCTTCGACGATCGAGCCCATGTCGCCGGAACGCAGGTCGTGGAACGACGCCGCCGGCTGGTGGCCGCGGCGGACCAGACGCGGCCCGATCAGCACCACCAGGGCGTCCGCCGGCAGCTGGAGGACCGATTCCAGGGCCCGGACCGCCGGCAGCGCCTTCGGCACCTCGGGCTGACGCAGCCCGCGTTGCCAGTAACTCAGCGTCGACTGTCCGATTTGGACCCCGCGCAGCGCGAGGTGGGCCCGCAACCGGGCGAGCGAGAGGCCTCGGTAGGCGATCGCCAGCCGGAGGGCGTGGTGGAACTCGCCGGTGCGGAGTGCCTCGGTCAGCTCTTTCGGCAGTTCGGCGACCGATGCCCGGGTCGTGCGGGCGCCATCGATGATCAGTGGGAGGTTCCCGTCTTGTGCCACCGCTCGTCCCTTCACCCGACCAGTGTGTGCGCTGGGCGTGAACACCGCGGAACGTTCACGGTAGCAGCGTAGAGTGCCCCCGCCGACCCCCGTTCAGGGTGGTTGGCCTCGTTATGGTGACTGTTCCGCGTTCCGGCTGTGCCCCGGAACGGTCCGTTCCTCCGGATGGCGTTCTTGCTCCTTGTGACCGCGTTGTTCACCGTTGTGACCACCGCTGGTTCGCCCACTCCTCCGCAGGAGGCCGTCTGTGCTGGTGAAGTCGAGCCGGGTCCACGCCGTACTGGCCGTGAGCCTGCTGTTGTGCCTGGTCGCGCCGGTCACCGCCGGAGCCGCGCCCGGAGTGCCGTCGACCTACCGGACCGGGATCGTCCTGCAGCTCCAGCAGAAGAACCAGTGGTGCTGGGCCGGCGCGGGCAACACCATCGCCGCCTACCACGGCGCGGTCGTCAGCCAGACGCGGTTCTGCCAGCTGGCCCACGGTGAAACCGGCGTGGACTGCGCCAACCTCCCCGGCACCCTCGCCGACCCGCAGCGCGCGTTCGCCCGGCTCGGCTTCAGCTCGCCGGGCCGCTACCTCGACCGCCGCATCTCCTACGCCGACGTCCGGACGCAGACCGCCGCCAACCAGCCCGTCGAGACCCGGGTCGGCTGGAACTCGGGCGGCGGCCACGTGCACGTCCTCTACGGCTACGACACCCGCGGCGACTGGGTCTTCTGGGGCGACCCCGGCCCCGCCAAGCGCTACAACTGGTCGACCTACGGCTACTACACGCAGAATTCGTCCTTCACCTGGACGCACACGCTCACGGGGATCGCCCGATGAGCAGGCGGGCGCTCGTGCTCGCCGTGCTGACCGGCGCGGGGGGGGGGTGGAACGGCACCGTGTCTGGCGCGGGGCCCCCCGCCCCCCAAGACCGCCGCCCCGCCGCCCCCGCGCCCCACGCGGCCGCCGGG
>NZ_JBHVXZ010000034.1:0-84281 GCF_042881395.1 Amycolatopsis sp. NPDC058278
GGCCCTGGAGCGCGCTCCAGGGCCTAGCGTGGGGCCCACACCGACCACATCAGGAGCGCGTTTCATGGAACTCGGCTTCCACCTGCCCATCTTCGACATCGACGGCGGGACGTCCGCCATCGCCGGCGAGCTCGCCCGGGTGGGCGCCGCGGCGGAGGAAGCGGGGGCGACCTGGCTGTCCTTCATGGACCACTACTTCCAGATCGAGCCGACCGGCCTGCCCGCCGAGTCGAACATGCTGGAGGGCTACACCACGCTCGGCTACCTCGCCGCGCACACGTCCCGGATCGACCTCGGCCTGCTGGTCACCGGCGTGACCTACCGGCACCCCGGGCTGCTGGCGAAGATCGTCACCACGCTCGACGTCCTTTCGGGCGGCCGGGCCGTCCTCGGCATCGGGGCCGCCTGGTTCGAGCGCGAGCACCGGGGGATGGGCGTGCCGTTCCCGCCGATCGCCGAACGGTTCGAGCGGCTGGAGGAGACGCTGCGCATCTGCGCGCAGATGTGGGACCCGGCGGACAACGGCCCGTTCGAGGGCAAGCACTACCGGCTGGCCGAGACGCTGTGCTCGCCGCAGCCGATCAACCGCCCGAAGGTCCTCGTCGGCGGCGGCGGGGAGCGCAAGACGCTGCGGCTGGTCGCCCAGTACGGCGACGCGTGCAACCTCTTCGGCTCCTCGCCCGACGACGTCGCGCACAAGCTCGACGTGCTGCGCCGCCACTGCGACGACGTCGGGCGCGACTACGACGCGATCCGCAAGACGGTCCTGGCCAACAACCCGCGCCCGGCGCCGGAAACCCGCGACGAGTTCGTCCGCTCGATGGCGGGTTACGCGAAACTCGGTGTGCAGACGGCGATCGTCACCCCGACGACGGGTTCGCCCGCCGCGTGGATCGAGGGAATGGCCCCGGCGGTGCCGCAGCTGGCGGAGCTCGGCTAGCCGGTCAGGATCCGCGCGGTGACCAGCTCCGGTCGCTGCAGCGGCAAGGCGTGCGTCGCGCCCGGCACGATTTCGACGTCGAACAGCGGGTTGAGCGCGTTCACCCGCTGTTCGACCTCGCGCGCGGAGTGGATCACGCTGCGCTCGCCCAGCACCAGCCGGACGGGGACGGTCACCGCGCGCAGCTGGTCGTCGGTGAACAGGTACTGCGGCGGGTGGTGCGCGCGGTACTTCAGGCCGCCGAACAGCAGCGGCCGGAGGGTGCGCCGCACCGCCGCGCGCGGGCGGGGGTCGAACCAGGTCGCGACCTCCCGCACGCTCCACCAGAGGAAGCGCCGGCCGATCGGCGCGAAGCCGGGCGGCTCGATGGCGACCACGCCGGCGATCCGGCCGGGTGTGCGGGCGGCCAGGGTGAGCGCGAGCCACGCGCCCCGCGAAACCCCGGCCAGCAGGAATTTTCCGGGCCCGAGACCGTCGAGGACGTCGGCCAGCCAGTCCGCGCACTCCCCGGCGGTGGGCATCGGCCGCGTCTGGCGTGAGCGCCCGGGTTCGCCGAGTGTGTCGACGGCGAACACGCGGTGCCGCTCGGCCAGCTCCGCGACGTGCGGGTACCAGGACAGCGACGTCCCCATGACGCCGGACAGCAGCACGATCGGTGGCCCGGCCGCACCGCTCGCCCGGACGCGGGTCGGCCCGTAACGCGTGCCGATGTCCAGATCCCGCACCGGAACGGGCCAGTGCGCGGCGATTTCGTCGTAGGCGGCCAGATATCGCTCTTCGCTGCGGGCGTTCTTGAAGCTGCCGATCATGAACCCTCCCCAGGTTTCATGGTCCGGACACGGTAACACACCGCGCCCGTGTGCGTTTAGTCCATAGTGGACAGTGAAACTCCCGGTGAACCGCTTCGCCGGTTTGTCCGTGTGCCCTGGTGAGGTGGCGACCCGAGAGGAGGGGCTGATGCCCCACGTGCGCACGACAGGACGACACCGCAAACCCGCGACGATCGGACTAGCGGCACTGGTGGGCGTAGCAGGCGCAACGGCGGCGGCGATCGCGTTGACCAGCCCGGCGAGCAACGCGGCGACGGAGCAGTGCGGCGGCCTGGACACGGCGTTGCAGAACAACCTGACGTACATCGCGAGCCAGCGCACCGCCCCGGACGACCAGTCGAAAGCCCGGATCGCCGACACCCAGGCGGCGGTCGACCGGCTCGACCAGCAGCGCAAGGCAGCGGGCTGCGCAAACCAGGTGGCGGCGAACGAGGTGGCCGCCCAGTGCGCGGCAATAGCGGCGGCGGGCCAGGACGGCAAGGCGGAGGAGAAGGCCGCGGCGGCCCGCAAGAAGGCGGCCGGCCAGGACGAAGCCGGAAGCGGTAAAGCCCAGCAGAAGGGCATGGCGGCCGGGAACGGCGCCGCTGATGAGAACGGGATGGCGGCCGAGAACGGCATGGCCGACCAGAACGGCATGGCGGCCGGCAACGGTATGGCCGACCAGAACGGCATGGCGGCGCAGAAGGGCGCGGCAGCCGAGAACGGCGCGGCCGGCAAGAAGGGCGCGGGCAAGAAGGGCGCAGCCGACGAGAACGGCATGGCCGGGCAGGACGCCGCCGGTCAGGATGCCGCTGCCGTCCAAGCCTGCGAGGTGGTCCAGAAGTGCCTGGCGCAGGCCGCCGGTGTGGCCGACGCCAACGCCATGGCGAACCAGAACGGCAAGGCCGACGAAAACGGCGCAGCCGCCCAGAACGGCATGGCCGATCAGAACGGCATGGCGGGCGAGAACGGCATGGCCGATCAGAACGGCATGGCGGGCGAGAGCGGCATGGCCGACCAGAAGGGCATGGGCGCTCAGCAGGGTGCGGCCGCCCAGAAGGGCATGGCCGCGGACGACAGCTCGGCCGACCAGAACGGTATGGCGGCGGAAAACGGTGCCGACGGCAACGGCAAGGCCGCCAAGAAGGAAGCCGCCGGTCAGAAGGATGCGGCGAAGCAGAACGGCATGGCCGGTGAGCAGCAGGACGCCGGCCGGATCGTGCTCTCCGCGCAGGATTGCGCGGGCATCCTGAACTGCGTTGCCCAGGCCGCCGATCCCGCTGCCGCGGCGCAGCAGCAGGGGATGGCCGCCGAGGAGAAGCAGAAGGCGCAGGATCAGAAGGCCGAGAACCAGAAGGCCGAGGATCAGAAGGCCCAGGATCAGAAGGCCCAGGACAAGCAGAAGGCCAAGAACGACAAGGCCGGCAAGAAGGCGGCCGACGAAAAGGCCGCCGAAAAGGCCGAAGCCGCCGGCGCGGCCGCGACCCAGTGCGTCGCCGCCGCGGTGGCCGCGGCCGGAAAGGCGCCCGCGGGACACTGAGCAGCACCGGGACCCGGACCGGCGGCCCCACGCCCCGGTCCGGGCCCGGCCCCGCCAAACACCCGAGGCCCGGCGAAGGCCCCCCAGTCCGCCAAGCACCTCCAGCTCGCCAAGCACCCCCAGCCCCGCGAAGCGCCCGTCCGGCGAAGCACCCGAACCGGTGACCGGCGGGAACTCCGGTCCGTCGCCGTTCGTTGACCAAGCGGAGCGCAGTACTCTGGCGCTCGGAAAACGACCGACGACAGCACGAGGCTTCAGTGACCACCGATCCGGCGGCCGAGGACCTGCGCGAGGCGGCCGACGAGCTCGCCGTCGCCGGGCAGCTCCCGCGGTTCCTCCTGATGTACAAGTTCGCCATCGAAGAGCTGATGACGAAGCTGCGGATCCTCAGCGAGGAGTTCGACTTCGTCCACCAGCACGACCCGATCGAGCACATCACGAGCCGGGTGAAGCGACCGGAGGCCATCAAGGAAAAGGTGCGCCGCCGGGGGCTGACCGGCGACTGGGTTTCCGCCGCCGCCGCGCTCGATGACATCGCCGGGATCCGGGTGGTCTGCCCGTTCGTCTCCGATGTCTACGAGGTGGCGCGCATGCTCACCGCGCAGGACGACGTCGAACTGCTGCGCACCAAGGACTACATCACCAGCCCGAAGGCGAACGGCTACCGCAGCCTGCACCTCATCGTCCGCATCCCGGTCTTCCTGTCCGACCGGGTGGAAAAGGTCAAGGTCGAGGTGCAGCTGCGCACCATCGCCATGGACTTCTGGGCGGCGGTCGAACACAAGCTCTCTTACAAGTACCGCGACAGCGTCCCGCCCGACTTCGCGGGTGAGCTGGCCGCGGCGGCCCGGACCGCGGCCGACCTCGACAGCCGGATGGCCGCGCTGCACGAGCGGATCCGCTAGGGCTCGGCCAGGGCGTCGAGCATGATCCGCAGCCCGAATTCGAACTCCGCTTCGTGGTCGCACACGGCCAGGTAGGGCGCGGCCACGGACACCGCGGGCAGCCCGGACGCCGAAAGGTCCGCGAGCCGCTGGACGCTGCCGCCGAACGTCGGCGCGGCCTCGACCTCGCGCATCAGCGTGCCGATGAGGAACGCCAGCACCGCCCGCAGCCCGTGCACCGCGCGCTCCGGCGGATAGCCCGCCGCGAGCAGTGGGCCGAGCACCGCCTCCACCGGGGCCAGCGCCGTCATCGACGCCAGCCGGCGGGTCAGGACGAGCGGCGCCGCCCGCGGGTGGTCGAGCATCGCGGCGCGGAACCCGTGCGCCAGCGCCGACATCGTCCCCCGCAGGTCCGCATCCGGTGGCGGCGCGGGGATCGCGGCGAGCAGGATCTCGGCGATCCCGTCCAGCAGCGCGTCCTTGCCGTCGACGTGGTTGTACAGGCTCATCGGGTCGACGCCGAGCCGATGAGCCAGCTTGCGCATGCTCACAGCTTCCAACCCCGCTTCGTCGACGAGGGCGAGCCCGGCGAGCAGGATCCGTTCGCGCGTCAAGACACTTCGGGACGGCCGGCCACGCCGGCCGGTCACGGGACGAGCACCGCGGGCAGGTGCTCGTAGCCACGCAGGATGCGCGTCGACCGCCGGCGGCCGCCGGGCAGCACGCGCAGGCCGGGGAACCGGTCGAAGATCGTGCGCAGGCCGATCTCGCCCTCCATCCGCGCCAGTGACGCACCCAGGCAGTGGTGGCGGCCGGCACCGAACGACACGTGGTCGCGCGCGCCGGCCCGGGTGACGTCGAAGACGGCCGGATCGGCGAACACGCCGGGGTCGCGGTTGGCGCCCGCCAGCACGGTCGTGACCAGCGCGCCGCGGGGCAGCGGCACGCCGGCGACCTCGGTCGCGCGCGTGGCCAGCCGGCCGGTCAGCAGGACCGGCGGGTCGTACCGCAGCACCTCCTCGACGGCGTTGCCCCACAGCTCCGGCCGTTCGCGCAGCACGGCGAGCTGCCCGGGATCACCCGCGAGCAGCGCGATGCCGCTGCCGAGCAGGTTGACGGTCGTTTCGAAGCCGGCCGCCAGCACCAGGCCCGCGGTGGACTTCAGCTCCGTCTCGGTGAGGCCGACACCGCCGTCGCGAGCCGCGACGAGCTTGCTGAACAGGTCGTTCCCCGGGTTCCGGCGCAGGTGATCGAGGTGCTCGCCGAGCCAGGTGTCGAACTCGGCCAGCGCGGTTTCGACGTGGCGGAACGTGCGCCAGCCGAGCCCGAGGTCGAGGCTGGGCGCCGCGGCCGCGCCCAGGGACAGCACCTTGCCGAGGTCGGCAGGGGGCACGCCGAGGATTTCGCTGATGACCGTCACCGGCAGCAGGCCGCAGTAGGACTCGACGAGGTCGAGCGGGGTGCCGGGGTCGAGCGTGTCGAGCAGGCCGTCCGCGATCTCCTGCACCCGGCCGCGCAGCTGCTCGACCGCGCGCACGGTGAACACGCCGGTGACCAGCTTGCGGTAGCGGGTGTGCTCGGGCGGGTTGACGGCGAGCAGCGAAGGCGGCCGCACCGGGTGCAGGTGCTCGCCGGCCGACCACTCGACCAGGCGGCCGAGCGCCGAGCCGTCCGACCCGATGACGCCGACCCGGAAGTCCTCGCCGGCGAGCACCTCCCGGACCGCGGCGTGCGTGGTGGTCATCCAGCCGAAGCGGGTGCGGGCGAGCGGGCCGGTGTCGCGGATCTCCTCGAACAGGCCGGTCAGGTCGCGGCCGTCGGCCGCGTCGACCACCATCCGCCCCTGGAGGTCCCCGCGCCGGGCCTCGCGGCGCAGCACGGTCCGGGGGAGCGCGTGGCCGAGGCCCCAGCGGACGACGGGTTTCGCGCGGGCCAGGGCTCCTTCGAGCACGGCTTCCCCCTTCGGTCGGCGTGCCTACAGTGTAGGTTATGGCCGGCCGCGCGAGGGGTCATCGCGCCTGTCCGGACCGTTCCCCGACCGGCGCCAGGAGCACGCCCAGCGCGAGCAGTTCCGTCAGCGCCATCCCGCGTTCCACCAGGCCGAGCGGGATGAGCGTCCACCAGCGGCCGTCTTCCGCCGCGGCGACCACGACCGCGCCCAGGATCACCGCGAACCAGCCCAGTGACCCGATCGCCAGCACGCACGCCAGCCGGCGGCGGACCGGCGACGACGGGAACGCCGTGCGCGCGGCGACCAGGACCGCCAGCGGCAGGGCCACGAACGCCACCACGCTGGCGATCCGGTGCAGCGTGCCGCCGAAGTCCGCGCGGGAGACCGTGGCCCAGTCCGGCTTGGGGAACGCCACGATGACCAGCAGCCCGACTGTCCACAGTGTCCCCAGGATGGCCGCGGGCACGGGAAGCCGCCGCTGGCCGCGCAGGACCGCGAGGCCCGCCGCCGAGCCGAGGGCGACCAGGAGCACCGCGAGGTCGAAGACCCACTTGTGATCGGACAACCCGTATTCGCTGATCGTGCGGCGGGTGACGCTGATCCGGTCGGTGGGCGGGATGACCTGCAGCAGCAGCACCAGGCCGGCGCCGAGCACCAAGGCCGCGATGCCCGTCAGCGAGACCGCGACCGACACTCGTCGCGCAGGGACGGTGACCATGAACGCACAGTAGCCGACCGGTGGTTGAACTCCCGGTGAAAGGCGCCCCCGCGTTGAACGCTGTACGACTTACGGCGGTGTCCGCGGCCGGATTTCCTCCATTATGGTCCTCCGCTACCGGTACGTCCGTGCGTGCCGGCCTCGGTCAAGGAGGTCGCTTCCTGTGGGGAATTCACCAAGACGGCTGGTGATGCTGGCTTCGGCCGTCGCACTGGCCGGAACGTTCGTCGCGCTGCCGGCCGGCACCGCCGGTGCGGCGCAGAACATCCTGCGCGCCGACAAGTCGGTGGCCCGCTCGTGCTTCGCGAAGGTGCTGCCCAAGGGCACGTCGGGCGCCGATCGCCGCGAGCTGACGTCCACCGTGGACGGTCTCGTCCAGGCGCGGCTCAAGCCGGCGCAGGGCGCCGAGGGTGACTGGGACGTCGCCGTCTTCGACAAGGCCACCGGTGCGGTGGTCGCCGCTTCGGCGGCGTTGCGCACCCACGAACTCGCCGAAAGCTTCGTGAAGAAGGGGCAGGAGCTCGTCGTCCAGGGCTGCCGCTACGGCGGCTCGGCCGGTCAGGCCCAGCTGGGTGTCGACTTCCTGGCACTGACGCCGCAGGGCACGCCGACCGGGACGGCCCCGGCGGCCCAGCGCGCGGAGCTCGTCCGCGTCGAGACGCCGACGCGCGCCGACAAGAACAAGCTGAACGCGCTCGGCCTCGACGTCACGGAGAAGGGTGACGCGACCGGGGTCGAGGTCGTCCTCGCCGGCGACGCCGACCGCAAGACGCTGAAGGACAGCGGCTTCAAGTCGAAGGTCATCGAGGCGGACCTGTCGGCCAAGTCCGTCCAGGACGCGAAGACCGATCGCCAGTACGCCGCGAAGACCGACGCTTCGGCGCTGCCGTCCGGGCGCACCAGCTACCGGCACCTCTACGAGTACAACTTCGAGATGAAGGAACTCGCCCGCAAGAACCCGAACCTGGTTTCGGCGTTCACCATGCCGGAGTCGACCTGGGAAGGCCGGGACGTCGTCGGCGTCGAAATCGCCACGGACGTCAAGAACCTGACCGACGGCAAGCCGGTGAACTTCACCATGGGCGTGCACCACGCCCGGGAGTGGCCGGCCGGCGAGCACGTCATGGAGTGGGCGTACGAGCTGGTCAACGGCTACTCGCACGACGTTGCCATCCGGTCGCTGGTCGGCAAGACGCGCAACATCGTCGTGCCGATCATCAACCCGGACGGCTTCGAGATCTCCCGCGAAGCCGAGCCCAAGGGTGACTTCACCCGGTTCGATTACGAGATGAAGCGGAAGAACTGCAACGTCAACGACTCGCCGCCGCAGTTCGCGACCGGCGTCTGCAAGGCGAACCCGGGCGGCCGCCTGCGCGGCACCGACCCGAACCGCAACTACGCGGGCTTCTGGGGCGGCAACGGCGCCGAGGTGGCCTGGAGCGGCGACACCTTCCGCGGGTCCGCGCCGTTCAGCGAGCCCGAGGTGCGGAACGTGCGCTCCATCGTGTCCTCGCGCCAGGTGACGAACCTGATCACGATGCACACCGTCGCCGCGCTGGTGCTGCGCCCGCCGGGCGTGGCGGACGTCCGCCCGCCGCTGGAGGAGCCGCAGTACAAGGCCCTCGGCGACAAGCTGGCCTCGCGCAACGGCTACACGAGCGAGCCGAGCTGGGCGCTCTACGACACGACCGGCACCACCGAGGACTGGTCGTACTGGGCCACCGGCGGCTGGGGCTTCACCATCGAGGTCGGCGGCAACGGCTTCCACGGCCCCTACGCCGACAGCGTCGTGGCCGAGTACGAGGGCCTGGCTCCCGCGGCAGGCGCCGGCAAGGGCGGCAACCGCCAGGCGTTCCTGGACATGCTGGGCAACGCGGCCGACCCGCAGCAGCACTCGACGCTGATCGGCTCGGCGCCGAAGAACTACCAGCTCAAGCTGCACAAGACGTTCCAGACGCCGACGTCGCCGGTGATCCAGCCCGACGGCTCCACCAAGCCGCCGATCTACATCACCGACGACCTGAACTCGAAGTTCACCGCCACCGGCGGGCGCTTCGCGTGGTCGGTCAACCCGTCGACGCGGCCGTACGTGGCCGGCCGGTACGGGCGCGACCCGCAGGGCCCGGCGCAGCAGGGCTTCGCGGTCGCCAACCCGGCCGGGGTGCCGCCGATCAACCAGAACTACCCGGTCGACCCGGCGGGTGACTCGTTCACCTTCCACGTCGACGGCCTGCCGAAGGTCGACAACGGGAAGTTCAGCGTGAACATCAACTGGGCGAACACCACGACCGACTGGGACCTGTACGTCTACGACTCGGCGGGCAACCTGGTCAGCTCGTCGGCGAACGGCGGCACGACGTCCGAGCACGCCGTGCTGTTCGACCCGCCGGCGGGCGACTACCGGGCCGTGGTGGTCAACTACGACCAGACGAACCCGGCCGCGGTCGACGACTGGGCAGGCGACGTGTCGTTCTCGTCGCCGATCCCGCCGACCTACGGGACGAAGGAGGCCTACCAGCTGACCTGCTCGGCCCCGAACGGCAAGCTCGTCGGCGTGGCGGACGTCTTCGCCGACCGCGGCCAGACGGTCGACGTCGGCGAGGTCTGCACCCGCTCCGCGCACGCGCAGAAGCAGCGCGCTTCGGGCGGCGTCCGGTAGCAGTGCGTTCGTTCGTGAAGGCCTCCTCGCTCGTGCGGGGAGGCCTTCACGGCGTTGAGGCGAGGGTGACGCCGAGGACGACGAGAACGGTGCCCACGACGCGGTTGAGGGCCGGTTCGGCGCGGGCGTACCACCGCTGGGTGGCGGGGGAGGAGAACAGCAGGGCCACGCTCAGGTGCCAGGCGGCCGAAGTGGCGACGATCAGGGCGACGGCGGCGGCTCGCACGGCGGTGGGTTCGGTGGGCGGCAGGGTCGCGGTGAGGACGCTGCCGAAGAACGCGGCGGCCTTGGGGTTGGTGACGTTGCTGACGACACCGCGGCGGAAGGCGGTGCCGCGCCGGGCCACCACCTCGTCCTGGTCCGGCGGTGGCACGGGATCGCCGGGCGTGCGGGCCTGCCACCACAGCCGCACACCCAGCCACGCCAGGTAGCCGCCGCACGCCACGCGCAGCGCCGTCGCCAGCCACGGCGTGCGGGCGAGCACGCCGCCCAGTCCGAAGACCGCGA
Organism: Amycolatopsis sp. NPDC058278; assembly: GCF_042881395.1. Classification (NCBI taxonomy): domain Bacteria; kingdom Bacillati; phylum Actinomycetota; class Actinomycetes; order Pseudonocardiales; family Pseudonocardiaceae; genus Amycolatopsis; species Amycolatopsis sp. NPDC058278. The sequence continues at coordinate 10,009 of NZ_JBHVXZ010000034.1, forward strand.
CCGCGGCCAGCAGCCCACCGGCGGCGACCACCCCGAGCGCGATCGCCACCGCGGTCCGGCGCGTCCCGGTGGCGGCCGTGTGCGCGATGAGGACGAAGTTGGGGCCGGGGGTGATCGCGGCCGGGAGGTAGGCCAGGAGGACCGTGCCGAGGGTGGCGGCGGGACTCACGCCGCGGGGCCGCCGTCGCCGACGCCGAGCCGAAGGTGAGCACGCGCAGACCCCGGAACTGCCGGTGCGCCGGGGTAGCGTGGAAATCGGGGGCTGCTCATGCCGCGCGGCCGCCGCCGACCACCTGGTCGCGCATCGTCCGCAGCGTCTCGTGGTCCACTGTGGACGGATCCGCGGCCAGCCACTCGCCGATCTCGTGCAGGAACTCATCCGGTGTCATCGGCGCGACCGCCAGCTCGCCCGGGTCCGCCGTGGTCAGGTCGCCGCTGCGGCTCGGGTACACGATCATCGCGCCCCGCAGCGCCACCCCCGGCAGCAGTTCGCGGTAGGCCGCCAGGCTCTCCGCGAGCCGGCTGCCGCCGCCGCGGAACGGGCGGCCGTTGCGCAGCAGCCTGCCGTCCTCCGCCGTCTCGTAGTGGCCCGGCAGCCACAGCTTCGACTCGATGAGCACCAGCCGCTTCCCGCACAGAACCGCGTGGTCGACGTCGGCGAACACCGAGCCCGGCCAGGCGAGCCCGTGGAAGATGCGGGCGCCCGGCAGCCGGGTCAGGTACCCCTCGAGCAGGTCGGCGGTGAGCCGCTCGGCCAGCTCGTCGCGCTCGGTGCCGGGCGTGCCGAACACCGTGCGGCCGCCGAACTCCTCGGCGTACGCCTCGCGCGCCTTCGCGGCCCGAAGGTACCCGCGCGCCAGCCGCTGGACGAGCAGCGCCGTCCCGGCCGTCAGCAGCAGCCAGACGATGAGCACCGGCGTGCTGAACCCGACGCCGGTGACCAGCGGCAGGAGCACCAGCACCATCCCGGCGACCGCGACCACCACCGGCGTGTGCCCGGGCCCGCGGTGGCGGCCGTGGCGCATCCGGGTGTCCTCCCCGGCGAAGTGCCACCAGCTCAGGTCCTCGGCGTCCAGCTCGGGCAGGTCGGGGACGAAGCCGGGCTCGTCGCCGAAGCGCCGCCGGGGACGCGGCCGGACCGGCACCGGCACCACGGTCGCGCCGCCGGAGTCGTAGCGCGCGCGGGCCACCGGATCGCCCAGGACGTCGTAGGCCTCGCGCAGCAGCCGGAACGTGCCGACCGTGCCGCCGCCGTCCGGGTGCATGGTCTTGGCCAGCCGGCGGTAGGCCGCCTTGACGTCGGCCGCCGTGGCGTCGCGGCGGAGGCCGAGCACCTCGTAGTAGTCGACGTCGGGCACGCGGGTGGTCACCTCCGATGGCTGCGCGAAGACTTTATGGGGTCCGGTCGCGGGGCCTGTCACCGCCTCGGCGGCGCGCCGGAGTGATTGTCCTCGGCGCAGGTCAGGGCGGTGTGAGCGGTTTTGCCGGTGACGGCCCGGAAACGGCCGCTCCGGCGTGGCACGGCCGGCGGGTCCGGTGACGGTGTCCCGCATGGCGGCGGCGTCTTCGTCTTCCGTGGTCACGCAATGTCCATTGAGGACTCATTGTCACTCGGAAGTGTTGCCGCGCCCGGGAAAGGCCGCTCCGCGGTGACTTTTCGTAGTCGGAATCCACTCGAATGGCCGTGAACATGTGTTCGAATCCTCGGCTAGTCTTGAGGCATGTCCTCGACCTCCCTCAGACGTGACGGGCCCACCGCCACCCCACCTCGGCAGCGGGCCCGTCACCCCCGTCAGCGCTCGCGCAGCAGGTACCGCTGCAGCTTGCCGCCGGCATTGCGCGGCAGGGCGTCGAGGAAGCGCACCCGGCGCGGGTACTTGTACGGCGCGGCAACGGCTTTGGCGTGCTCCTGCAGGGCGTGCGCGACGTCCGGGCCCGGGGCGACGCCGGGCCGGAGCACGACGAAAGCCGTCACGACCGCGCCCCGGTCCGGGTCGGGTGTGCCGACGACGGCGCACTCTTCGACGTCCGGATGCGTCAGGAGCACCTCTTCGACCTCGGGAGCCGCGATGTTGTAACCGGACGAGACGATCATGTCGTCGCTGCGTGCCACGAAGCGGAAGTAGCCGTCCGGCTCGCGGACGTAGGTGTCGCCGGTGATGTTCCAGCCGTCACGGACGTAGTCGGTCTGGCGGGGGTCGCCGAGGTAGCGGCAGCCGGTGGGGCCCTGGACGGCGAGCAGCCCGGGTGTGCCGTCCGGGACCGGCCGGCCGTCGGCGTCCAGGACGGCGGCGCGGAAGCCGGGGACGACCTTGCCCGTCCGGCCGGGGCGGACGTCGTCGCCGGCGGCGGAGATGAACACGTGCAGCATCTCCGTGCTGCCGATGCCGTCGATCAACGGCGATCCGACGACCTCGCGGTACCGCTCGGCCACGGCGGCGGGCAGCGCTTCCCCGGCGGAGACGGCGCGGCGGACCCCGGCCAGCAGGGGCCCGTCGCCGGAGCCCAGGATCGCGCGGTAGGCGGTCGGGGCGGTGAACAGCACCGTCACCGCCTGCTCGGCGACGATCGACGCCAGCTCCTTGGGTGTCGCGCGCTCCAGCAGGAGCACCGACGCGCCGGCGTGCAGCGGGAACACCAGAAGGCCGCCCAGGCCGAAGGTGAAGGCCAGTGGCGGGGTGCCGCAGAAGACGTCGTCCGGGGTGGGCCGGACGACGTGCCGGGAGAACGTGTCGGCGATGGCGAGCAGGTCGCGGTGGAAGTGCATGGTGGCCTTCGGCGTCCCGGTCGTGCCGGAGGTGAAGGCGAGCAGGGCGACGTCGTCGGCGGCCGTCGGCACGTCGGCGAAGGTCGCCGGGTGCCGGGCGCAGCGTTCGGCCAGGCCGGCGCGCCCAGTGCTGTCGGACGCTGGGGTGTCGGATGCTGTGCCGTCGGACGCTGCGCTGTCGGGTGCTGTGCGGTAGGGCACCACGGGCAGTGTGGGTGGCAGCTCGTCGAGCAGGCGCTCGTCGCACAGGGCCACCGTGGGCTGCGCCCGGTCGGCGATCTTGTCGAGCTCGCCGCGGCGGAGCATCGGCATGGTCGTGACGGCGACGGCGCCGGCCTTCAGGACGCCGAGCCAGCACGCCGCGAGCCACGGCGTGTTGGTGCCGCGCAGCAGCACGCGGTTGCCCGGCACGACACCGAGCTCGGCGGTGAGGACGTGCGCGATCCGGTTGGCGCGGGCCAGGACGTCGCCGTAGGTCCACGTCTCGTGCGGCGAACGCAGGCAGGGGCGGTCCGGCCCGAGGCGGGCGGCGGTCTCGTCGAGCAGCGCGGTCGCGGCGTTGAGGCGGTCGGGGTAGTGCAGCTCCGGCAGGTCGAACACGAGCCGCGGCCATTGGTCGCCGGGTGGCAGCCGGTCGCGGCAGAACGAGTCGGTGTGAGCGCTGGGAGAAAGCCTCATCGCAGCTCCTCGGTCTCGACCTGCCCGCCCCCAGGAAGGTAGCACTCGTTGCGACCGTCGAGAAGACGCAATGTCGTACCGATGACGATGGCAACCGGGAAGCCATGCACGGGGTCGGTAACCGCCGGTGCCGAGGCTCTACCGCGCGCGGGAGTTCCGGCCGGGGCGCTGGGCGGCCGTCGGTTTGACGCCGCGAGTCACCCCGTCGTGGGCGCGCGGGAACACGGTGTCGCGGGGTGCCGGCCAGTAGCTTTTCGATCATGGTCGAGACGCCCGAACCCCCGCCCACGCTGGCTGATCCGCGCGCGCTGCTGCTGGGCTACCTCGACCACAACGCCGCCGCCATCCTGCGCAAGCTCGACGGCCTCTCCGAACGGGAGCTGCGCCGGAGCGTGCTGCCTTCGGGCTGGACGCCGCTGGGCATGGTCAAGCACCTCGCTTGCACCGAACGCTTCTGGATCCGGTACCTGTTCGCCGGCGAGGACGTCGACTTCTCCTGGCCGCGCACCGCCGAACAGGAGTGGTTCGTCGCGCCGGAGGAACCGTCGGCGGACATCACCGCGTTCTTCCTGGCGGAGCGCGAAAACTGTGCCCGGCTGGCCGCGGTCACCCCGCTGGACGGCCGGGCCGTGCGCACGACCCGCCGCGGCGGCGCCGAAGAGCACCCCACGTTCGCGTGGATCCTGTGCCACCTGGTGCAGAGCTTCGCCCGGCACGCCGGGCACGTGGACGTCGGCCGCGAACTGATCGACGGCCTGACCGGCAGATAGCGACTCAGGCGGGTGGGGCGACGGTGGCGTCCTGGCCGGCGCGGCGCAGCGCTTCGGCGACGAACCCGGTGGCCTTCAGCTCTTCGACCAGGTCGTGCAGGAACGCGACCGTTTCCGGGCGGCGGTCAGGGGTGGTGCCGACCGCCTGCCGGATCTCCATGAAGCGTCCGGGCAGCACCCGGGTCCCGGGGTGGGCGGCGGCGTAGGCGGTCATCGGCCGGCGGATGCCGGCGGCGACCTCCAGGCCGAGGTCCTCGAACGCCGTGACACCGTCCTCGCCGCGCACGATGGTGGCGTGCTGGAGGGTCCGGGTCAGGTAGAGGTCGTACGCGGAGCCCTGCTTCACCCCGATCCGGACGTCCGGCCGGTCTACGTCGGCCGGCGTGGTGAAGGGCGAGCCGTCCGGGACGACGTACACGCCTTCGATGAGGACGTACGGTGCGGTGAACGCCACCTCGGCCGCGCGGGCGGGCTCGATCGCCAGGAAGCCCAGGTCGGCCGCGCCCGAGGTCAGCGCCTCGAACGACTTGCGGGCCGCGTCGAAGCAGGCGAACTCCACCGGGACGGCCAGCCGCGCCGCCACCTCGCGGGCGAGGTCGACCGTGACCCCGCCCGGTTCGGCCGGCGTGCCGTGCGCGAGCACGGGATTGCCGAGGTTGATCGCGGCGCGCAGCGGGCCGGTGGGCGCGAGGTCCCGGGCGACGGCGGAAAGATCTCCCATGCCCGGCGAGGCTAGCGGCGGGACTCCGCGCGCGCCCCGCGATTGTCGCTCACGCCACCGGCGGCTCGTCCGCGGTGGTCAGGGCGAACACCGTCTCCTGGTGGTAGACCTCGCCGGGGCGCAGCACCGTGCTGGGGAAGTCCGGGCGGTTGGGGGAGTCCGGGAAGTGCTGCGCTTCCAGCGCGAAGCCGGCGCCGCGGTGGTACGGGCGGCCGCCGGTGCCGGTGAGGGCCGCGGTGAGGTAGTTGCCCGAGTAGAACTGCAGGCCCGGCTCGGTCGTCCACATGGTGAGCAGGCGCCCGGACGCCGGGTCCCACGCGCGGGCGGCGAACGGCGCGCCGTCGTCGAGCACCCAGTTGTGGTCGTAGCCCTGGCCGATCACCAGCTGGGGGTCGGGTTCGCCGATGCGGGCGCCGATCGGCGCCGGCCGGCGGAAGTCGAAGGGCGTGCCCTCGACCGGGACCGGGTCGCCGGCCGGGATCAGGTCCTCCCCGGTCGGGCAGAACCGGCTCGCGGCGATCTCCAGGCGGTGCTCGTGGACCTCGCCCGCCCCTTCGCCGGCCAGGTTCCAGTAGGTGTGGTTGGTCAGGTTGACCACCGTCGGCGCGTCGGTCGTCGCGCGGTAGGTGATGCGCAGCCGGTCGCGCGCGTCGACGCGGTAGGTGACCTCGGCGGTGAGCCGGCCGGGGTAGCCCTGGTCGCCGTCCGGGCTGACCAGCGTGAGCCGGACGGCGACGCCGTCGCCGTCCCGGAGTTCGGTCGCCGACCAGACCCGCGTGTCGAACCCGGCGGGGCCACCGTGCAGGCTGTTCTTGCCGTTGTTCAGCGGCACCCGGTACTGGACGCCGTCGAGGGTGAAGGTGCCCCCGGCGATCCGGTTGGCGAACCGGCCGATCGCCGCGCCCAGGAAGACCCGGTCCGCCCCGGGCCGGTTGTTGGCGACGTAGGAGCCGAGGTCCGCGAAGCCGAGGACGACGTTGCCGGGGCGGCCGTCGCGGTCCGGCGCCTCCAGCGACTGGATGACGCCGCCGTAGTCGAGCACGCGCACGACCGGCCCGCCGGGCCGCCCCAGCGTGTACCGGTGGACGTCGGTGCCGCCGGCCTGGCCGAACAACTCCCGGGTGAGTTCCGGTGCGGTCATCGGTGGGTCCCCTCCAACCGACTGTTAGCGCTAACAGCCTGGGACGACCTTAGATTCGCGGCCGCGCACGGTCAAGGACGGCCTGCGCGCCGGCGGCCGGGACCGGCTCGAATACACCCGACTGGAGTGCCGGGTGGGGTGCAGGGACGGGCAGCCGGTCAGCCGTGGTCGCGGCCGCCCGCCGGCGGGCGGGTGCCCAGCAGCCGGTGGGCGCACAGTGCCATCTGGATCTCCAGGCGCTTCGCCGGGTCCGCCAGCCGGTCGCCGAACAGCTCGCTCAGCTGGCTCACGCGGTAGCGGACCGTCTGGGGGTGGATCCGCAGGGCCTGGGCGATCTCCGGGGTGTTCCCGTTGTGCTCCAGCCAGCTCAGCAACGTCTCGGCCAGCCGGGTCCGCTGCTTCACCGTCAGGCCCGCGAAGGGGGCGAGCGCCGTCGCCGACAGCTCGTCCAGCAGGAAGCGGTCGAGCAGCAGCCAGTGCGTCGCCAGGTGGTCGGCCGTGCGGGTGACCGGGCCGTCGCCGGCCAGGCCGCGGCGGAGGAGGTCGAGCGTGCGGCGGGCCCACAGCAGCGACGTCGCCGCGTCGGCCGGCCGGACCCGGGGGCCGACCGCGGCGCGCCAGCCCGGGAGGCGGCCTTCGAGGCCCCGCAGGTCGCGGTCCGGGTTCGGGGTCAGCAAGCACGGCTCGGGGCCGTCGAGGTCCAGCAGCACGTCGTCGGCGAGCCGCGGTGTCGGCGGGGGGTGCTGCTCGGTCCGCGGGTCGAGCGCGACGACCGTGACCCACTCCGGCATCGTCCACTGCGCCGCCTTGGCCATGGTCGCCAGCGTGGCCGGCGACGAGGGCGGGGTGGCCAGCAGCAGTTCGAACAGCCGGCGCCGCCGTCGTTCGAGCGTGCCGCTCGCCATCGCCTGCGCCAAGGTGTACCCCTCGACCGAGTACGAGGAAATCTCGTCCACGTAAGCGAAAACGGCTTCCGCGCCGACGCACAGCACGGCCGCCGGGAACCGGTGCGCCTGCCCCAGCTCGGCTATGTAGCGCCACGCCGCGCGGCCGCCCGCGCGGTAGGCGGCCTGCAGGGAGTTGAGGCTGCCGCCGTCGTGGTGGACGCGCTTCCCCACCTCCATGAACAGCTTCGCCCAAGTGTCCTGTGTGGACGCGAGGTCTTCGATGCTGTCGATGCAGCTGAGCACCGCCTGCTCGATCGCCAGCACGATCATCTTGCCGAACTCGCCTTCGAGCGGCTTGGCGTACTCGGGGACGGCCCGCTGGACCTCTTCGAGGATCCGCCGGGCGAGCGGGTCGGCGTGCGGCCGGAACCGCTGCGCGAGTTCCGTCGGCAGCGAGCACCACAGCTGCCGGGCGCGGCCGGTGCCCCGCGGGTGCGGAATCGCCGCCTGCGTGATCGTCCGGGTCATGGTTCACACCCCTTGCCGCGCTTCGTGGAGTCCGCGCCGGGCTCGGCGCGGACGTCATGTACTCACACGGGATCGGACTTGGCAACCGCCGCCCCTGCGTCCGGAGCGGGTTCTGTCACGCGGAGGTCAACGGCCGCACCGGAGTTTGTCACCTGCCGGACAAACCCCGTAACACTAACCGCGGCAAAGGTTTCCGGAATTCGATTTGTGAACTCGGGCGGTATCTTCGCGCGCCTTCCCGTTGTTAGCGTGATCAACCGGCACGCGGGAGGAGACACCGATGACGGCGCTCGTTTCCTGGTGTTTCCGCCGGGCCGGCGTCGTGATCGTGCTGTGGCTGCTGGCGCTGGGCGGGCTGGGTTCCGCCGCGCTGCACACCGGCTCGGCCTTCCGCGACACGGTGGACCTGCCGGCCGCGGACAGCACGGCGGCGGCGAACCTGCTGCGCGCCGCCGGGGCCGGTGGCGCCGGGGAACGCGTCGTCGTCCGCTCGGAGGACGGCCCGGTCGACAGCGGCACGGGCCGCGCCCGGCTCGACGCGCTCGCCGCCCGGCTGGTGGCGGTGCCGCACGTCGTGTCCGTCGATCCGCCGCCCGGCGAGGTGTCCGCCGACCGGCGGATCGCGGTGCTGACCGTGCGCTTCAACGCCCCCGCCGCCGACCTCGGGCAGGGGACGGCCGACGCGCTGGCCGCCACCGTCCGCGACGCCGGGGGCCTCACCGCCGGCGCTTCCGGAGAGCTCGCCGCGATGACGGCCGCCGCGCCCGACCTGGGCAACGCCGGGATCGGCCTGCTCGCCGCGGCCGTCGTGCTGCTGGTGGCCTTCGGCTCGCCGGCCTGCGTCCTGCTGCCGGTCCTCACCGCGGCGGTTTCGGTCGGCTGCGCCCTGGCGGCGGTGACGCTGTTGTCGCACGTCATGACCATGCCGAAGATCAGCACCGAGATCGCCGCGCTGCTCGGGCTCGGCGTCGGCGTCGACTACGCGCTGTTCGTGCTGACCCGCTACCGGCAGGGCCGCCGGGACGGTGCCGAGCCGGCGGCGGCGCTGGCCGTCGCGGCCGCGACCTCCGGCCGCAGCGTGGTCTTCGCCGGCGTCACCGTGTGCGTCTCGCTCGCCGGGATGGTCACCGTCGGACTGCCGTTCCTGGACGGGATCGCGGCCGCCGCCGCGGTCTCGGTGCTGCTGACCGCGTTCGCCGCGCTCACCCTGCTGCCGGCGCTGCTGCGGCTCCTCGCCCGCCGGATGAGCCTGCGCCCGGACGGCGGCGACGGCCGGTGGGCCCGGCTCGCGCGGTCGGTGACCGCGCGTCCCGGCCCGTACACCCTGGCGGCCCTGCTGGTCGTGGCCGTGCTCGCGCTGCCGATGACCGGCCTGCGGCTCGGCGTGCCGGACGCCGCGCTCGACCCGCCCGGCAGCGTCACGCGGACCGCGGCCGAGCTGCTCGACGAGGGCTTCGGGCCGGGGGCCGACGCGGCGTTGGCGGTGGTCGGGACCGGCGGCGGGGACGCGGTGGGCGCGCTGCGGGAAGCGCTGCTCGCGAGCGCCGACGTCGGCCCGCCCACCGCGCTGCCCGGGGGAGTGTGGCTGCTGACGGTGCTCCCGCGTACGGGCCCCGGCGATCCGGCGACCGGCGAACTGCTCGCGTCGACGCGGGTGATGGCCAAGGTCATCGCCGGCCCGGACGCGCACGTCGGCGGGGTCGTCGCGGCGCGGGCCGACTTCTCCGCGGCGATCACCGCCCGGCTGCCGCTGTTCCTCGCCGCCGTCGTCGGGATTTCGGTCCTGCTGCTGGCGTGGGTGTTCCGCAGCGTGCTGATCCCGCTCACCGCGGCGGTGATGAACCTGCTGACCGCGGCCGCGACGACCGGCGCGGTGGTGTTCGCCTTCGGCGCCCCGATCGAGCCCTACCTGCCCGTGTTCCTGTTCGCCGGGCTGTTCGGGCTGTCGATGGACTACGAGGTCTTCCTCATCGCCCGCATCCAGGAGGCGTGGCGCCGCCACGGCGACACCCGCGCGGCCATCGTCGACGGCGTCGCGGCGACCGGCCGGACCATCACCGCGGCCGCGCTGATCATGGCGCTGGTGTTCGTCTCCTTCGCCTTCGTGGACGCGCGAGTGGTGCGCGAGGCGGGCGTCGGGCTGACCGTCGCCGTGCTCCTGGACGCCGTCGTGGTCCGGTGCGTGCTCGTCCCCGCGGTGATGGCCTGGCTCGGTGCGGCGAACTGGTGGTTCCCGCGCCGGAAGGCCGTGGGCACCGGCGAGCTGGTGGGGAGCGCGCGATGACCCGGCGAACCCTGGTCGTGCTCGCGCTCGGCGCGTTCGTCACGACGCTGGACAACACGATCGTCGCCGCGGGCGCGCCGTCCATCGCCCGCGACCTCGCCCTGGACGTCCGCGCCCTGCAGTGGATCGCGCTGGGGTACATGCTCCCGTTCGCGGGGCTGCTGCCGGTGGCGGGCGCGCTGATCGATCGCTGGGGGCGGCGCCCGGCCCTGACCGGCGCCCTCCTCGCGTTCGGGTTCGGCGCGGCGGCGGGCGGCCTGGCGGGTTCGGCGTGGCTGCTGGTCGCCGCCCGGGTGCTCCAGGGGCTCGCGGCCGCGTTCCTGGTGCCGGGCCTGCTGAGCCTGCTGCGGACCAACCTCGACGCGCGCGGCCGGACGCTCGGTGCGGCGGTCTGGACGGCCTGCCTGGCGGCCGCGCTGGCCCTCGGCCCCGCGCTCGGCGGTGTCCTGAGCGAATACTGCGGCTGGGCCTGGATCTTCTTCGTCAACCTCCCGTTCGTGGCCGCGATGCTGGGCCTGCTGCCGGGGACCGTGCCGCCCGGCCGCGGGGGCGGGACCCGCGCGCCACCGCCGTCGGCGATGATCCTGGTGACGGCGAGCCTGGTGCTGCTCACCACCGCGCTCGCCGAACCCCGGCTCCGGATCCCGCTGCTCGCCGCGGGGACCGCGTTCGGGGTGGCGTTCCTCGTGCGGGAACGCCGGGCGGCCGACCGGCTGGTCCCGCCGGCCCTGACCGGCAACCGGGTGTTCCTGGGCTCGCTCGGCCTGCAGCTGCTGTGGGGACTGGGCATCTCCGGGATCTTCTTCTTCACGCCGTTGCTGCACCAGGAGTTCCTGGGACTCGGCCCGGCCGGCGCCGGACTGCCCCTGGTGCTGGTCGCGGTGGCGGTCGTGGCCGCGACGCCGCTGGTGCCGGCGGCCGTCGCCCGCCACGGTCCCCTTCGGACGGTGGCGATGGGGCTGGCCGTGGTGGGGGCGGGACTGCTCGCCCTCGCCGCGGTGAACCACGTCCCCGCGCTGTGGCCGCGGGTGCCCGGCCTGGTCCTGATCGGCGCGGGCTCCGCCTTCACCGTCCCGATGACGTCGCACGCGCTCGACGTGGTGGCCGAGCGGTATTCCGGGACGGCGTCGGGATTGCTCACCGCGGCCCGGGAATTGTCGAGCGCGCTCGGCGTCGCGCTGATCGGCGCGGTGCTCACGTCGGTGCGCGCGGCGCGGCTCGAGGCGGGCGTCCCCGCCGGGGCGGCACTGGCCGGCGGGTACACCGCGGGCCTGCTCGCCGCGGCCGGGCTGACGTTCGCCGGCGCGCTGCTGGCCGTGCGCGTGCCGGGAACCCGGTCCGCCGAGACCTCGTCGCCGCGTGACAAACGTGCTGTCCCGTAACCCGTTTCCCCATGAGTATCCGAGATTGAATCGTTGACAACCGCGCCGGTGCGGTTATTCACTGCGCCGGTAAACGCTCTCTGCGAGGATGCATGGAAACCATTTCCCGGCCGGTTCCCGGCACCGGTGCCCCCGTCGACGGCGGCGAGTCCTTCGCGACCCTGCTGGGTCACTGGGCGCGCCGCCTCGGCGACCGGATCGCCGTGACCCACCTGGACCACCGCGACGGCGGCGACGGCCGGGCGGTCACGCTCACCTGGCGCGAGCTCGACGAGCGGGTCGAGGCAGTCGCGGCCCGGCTGTCCGAAGTGGCCGGTCCGGGAGAGCGGGCGGCGGTGCTGGCCGGGCAATCCGCCGGCTACGTCGTCGCGTTCCTCGGCGCGCTGCGGGCGGGAATGGTCGCCGTGCCGCTGTTCGCGCCCGGCCTGCCCGGGCACGCGGGCCGGCTGGCCGCGGCGCTCGCCGACTGCGGCCCGCGGGTCGTGCTGACCACGGCCGCGGAGTGCGAGGCGGTCACCCGGTTCCTCGCCGGTTCCCCGGTCGGGCCGGCGGTGGTCGACGTCGACGCCGTGCCGCCGGTCGCGGCCGGGACGCACGACTGGCCCGAGCCCGATCCCGACGCCCCGGCCTACCTGCAGTACACGTCCGGCTCGACGCGCTCGCCCGCCGGAGTCGTGCTGACCCACCGCAACGTGCTCGCCAACGCCCGTCAGGCCTGCGCGGCCTACGGCGCCGAGAGCGGCACCACGTCGGCGGTCAGCTGGCTGCCGCTGTTCCACGACATGGGGCTGATCCTCGGCATCGGCGCGCCGATGGCCGGCGGCCTGGAGTCGGTCCTGATGGACCCGCTGGCGTTCCTCGAACGGCCCGCGCGCTGGCTGCGCGCGCTCTCGGCCAGTCCCGGCGCGATCAGCGCGGCCCCCAACTTCGCCTACGCCTACTGCGCTTCCCGCGTCACCGAGGACGACAAGATCTACCTGGAGCTCAGCCGGGTCGTCTCGCTGATCAACGGCAGCGAACCGGTGCTGCCGGCCACGATCGCCAAGTTCCACGAGGCCTTCGCCGGCTGCGGGCTGCGGCCGGAGGTGCACCGCTCCTCCTACGGCCTGGCTGAGGCCACCGTGCTGGTTTCCGTGACGGACGCGGGAAAACCGCCCCGGCAGGTCACGTTCGACCGGGCCCTGCTCGCCGCCGGGTACGCGGTGCCGGCCGCCGCGAGCGCGGCCGCCACGACGCTCGTCTCGTGCGGCCGCCCGGTCGGCCAGCGGGTGCGGATCGCCGACCGGACGACCGGGGAACCCGCCGAGCCGGGCGAGGTCGGCGAAATCCGGATCAGCGGCCCGAACGTCGGCCGCGGCTACTGGGGCCGGGCCGAAGCGTCGGTGGCCACCTTCGGCCTGCCCCCGCTCGATCCGGACACCGGCGAGGGCTGGCTGGCGACCGGCGACCTCGGCGTGGTGTTCGACGGCGAGCTGTTCGTGACGGGCCGGCTGAAGGACCTGGTCGTCGTCGACGGCCGCAACCACTACCCGCAGGACATCGAGCAGACCGTCGAGGAACACCCGGCCGTCCGGCCGCACTCGGCCGCGGCCTTCGCGATCGACGGCGACGGCGGGGAAGCCGCGGTCGTCGTCCTGGAACGCGCGAAGGACACCGAAGCCGACGTCGCCGAGGCGGCTTCGGCGCTGCGGGCGGCGGTGTCGGCCGGGCACGGCCTGCGCCTGCACGACGTCGTCTTCCTGGCGCCGGGCGAGGTGCCCCGTACCTCCAGCGGCAAGATCAGCCGGGCCCGGTGCCGGGTGTCCTACCTGGACGGTTCGCTCACCGCCCGGCGGCTCGGATGAGCGCGCCGGACGCCGCGGCGATCCGCGCCTGGCTGCTCGCGCGCCTCGGCGACGTGGACGTCGACCGGCCGCTGCACGAAACCGGGCTGTCCTCGAGGGACGCGGCGAGCCTGGCGGCCGACCTTGGCGAGTTCGCCGGCCGGTCGCTGTCCCCGACCCTGGTGTGGCAGTACCCGACGATCACCGCGCTGGCCGGCCACCTGTCCACTGTGGATTCCGAGGTGGCGTACGCGCCGCTGCCGGAGGACAGCGAGCCGATCGCGGTCGTCGGCCTCGGCTGCCGGCTACCCGGCGGGATCGAGTCCCCGGAAGCTTTCTGGCGCTTCCTCGACGCGGGCGGCGACGGCATCGGCGACGTCCCCGAGGGCCGCTGGGAGACGTTCGCCCCGGCGGAAGACCTCGCCGGTGTGCCGTCGCGCGGCGGGTTCCTCGACGACGTCGCTGGGTTCGACGCGGAGTTCTTCGGCATCACGCCGCGCGAAGCCGAGGCGATGGACCCGCAGCAGCGGATCCTCCTCGAGGTCGTCTGGGCGGCGCTGGAGCACGCGGGGATCCCGCCGTCGACGTTGCGGGGCAGCCGGACCGGGGTGTTCGTCGGGCTGTCGGCCACCGAGTACGGCTCGCTGACGATGACCGACGTCGCGGGCGTCGACGTCTGGTCCGGGACCGGCGCGGCGGCGAGCATCGCGGCGAACCGGTTGTCGTACCTGCTCGACCTGCGCGGGCCCAGCCTCACGCTGGACACCGCGTGCTCGTCGTCGCTGGTCGCGGTGCACCAGGCGGTGCAGAGCCTGCGCCGCGGCGAGAGCGAGACGGCGCTCGCCGCCGGGGTGAACGTCCTGCTCTCGCCCGGCATCACCGCCGGCTTCCACCGGGCGGGGGTGCTGGCCGCGGACGGCCACTGCAAGCCGTTCGACGCCGGCGCCGACGGCATCGCCCGCGGCGAAGGCTGCGGCGTGGTCGTGCTGAAGACCCTGCGGGCGGCGCGGCGGGCCGGGGACCGGGTGCTGGCGCTGATCCGCGGCAGCGCGGTGAACTCCGACGGCCGGTCCAACGGCCTGACCGCGCCCAACCCGGACGCCCAAGCGGCGTTGCTGCGCGACGCGTACGCCACGGCCGGCGTCGATCCGTCCTCTGTGGACTACGTCGAAGCGCACGGGACCGGGACGCCGCTGGGCGATCCGCTGGAGGCGGGCGCGCTGGCGGCGGTGCTCGGGACGGGGCGTGCTCCGGAGCGCCCGCTGCTGCTGGGTTCGGTGAAGAGCAACCTGGGGCACCTCGAAGGCGCGGCCGGCATCACCGGGCTGGTGAAGGTGGTGCTGGCGATGACGCACCGGCGGGTGCCGCCGAGCCTGCACTTCCGCGAGCCGAACCCGCACATCGACTTCACCGGGCTGCGGGTGGTCGCGTCGGGGACGGACTGGCCGCGCTACGCCGGCACGGCGCGGGCCGGGGTGTCGGCGTTCGGGTTCGGCGGGACGAACGCGCACGTCGTGGTGGAGGAGTGGCCCGCGGCGTCGTTCCCGCCCCGTGCCGGTGACGGCGGTCCACAGGTGTTCGCACTCTCGGCCCGGTCGGCGGAGGTGCTGCGGGCACGGGCGGGGGAGCTGGCGGACTGGCTGGCCGAGAGTGCGGTACCGCTCGACGCCGTCGCCTCGACGCTGGCGCACCGGCGGGAGCAGCTGCCGGTGCGCGGGGCGGTGGTCGCCGAGAGCCGGGCTGACGTGGTCGAGGCGCTGCGAGGCCTGGCCGAAGGGCGCGGCATCGGAGGCGGGGCTGGTTGCCCGGCCGGTGGGGCCGGCGGCTTGTCCGGTGGCCCGAGTGGGGCCCGCGGGAGCGGTGGCGCGAGCGGTGAGCGTGGTGTCGTCTTCGTCTTCTCCGGCTATGGCTCGCAGTGGTCCGGCATGGGCCGCCTGCTGCTGCGCTCCGAACCCGCCTTCCGGGCCGAAATCGAGGCCCTCGATCCCGTCTTCCGGGCCGAAGCCGGGTTTTCCCTGCGTGAAGCCCTCGAACACGAGCTTCCCGACCTCGCCGCGACCCAGCTCACCCTGTTCGGGGTGCAGCTCGCCCTGGCCGCTCTCTGGCGGGCGCACGCGGTGACCCCCGCCGCCGTGCTCGGGCATTCGATGGGCGAGGTCGCCGCCGCCGTCGTGGCCGGGGCCCTCGACGTCGCCGATGGCCTGCGGATCATGGCGGCCCGGGCGCGGCTGCTCGCCGAGCTCGACGAACGCGGTGGCGGGGCGATGGCCGTCGTCGAGCTCTCGCCGGCCGAGCTCGCGGAATTCCCCGACGTCACCATCGCGGTGTACGCCTCGCCGACCCAGTGCACCGTCAGCGGGGCCGCGGACCGCGTCGAAGCCGTGGTCGCGCACGCCGAGCACCTCGGCAGGCTCGCCCGGCGGCTGCCGGTCGGGGGCGCCGGGCACTCCGCCGCCGTCGAGCCACTGCTCGGCCCGTTCCGCGCCGCGGTGCCGGGCTTGGCGCCGCGAACACCCGGAATCCCTTGGTACAGCAGCGTTCTCGAGGATCCGCACGAGCAGCCCGCGTTCGACGTCGAGTACTGGGCAGCGAACCTGCGCCGTCCCGTGCGGTTCGGCCAGGCGCTGGCCGCGGCCGCCGCCGACGGGCACACCGTCTTCGTCGAAATCTCACCGCACCCCGTCGCGCTGGCCGCGATCGAGCAGTCCGGCGGGCTCGGCCTGCCCTCGGCGAGCCGCCGGATCGACGAGCGGACGGCGTTCCTGACCAGCCTCGCCCGGCTGCACGTGCTCGGCGGTGACAACCGGAGCGCCGCTCCGGGCCGGGGGCTCCGCCACCCGGACCCCCGCAAGACCTGCCATCCCGGCGTGCTGGCCGCCCGGCCGCAGACGCCGCCGGTCGAGCTGCCCGGCCCGGTCTGGCGGCACGAACGCTTCTGGCCGCGCCGGACCGTCCGCACCGGCGGGGCCCACCCCCTGCTCGGCGTGCACATCGAAGACCCCGGCGGCGGCCACCTGTGGCGGGGCGACGTCGGCACCGCGGCGCTGCCGTGGCTGGCCGGCCACACCGTCCGGGACGTCCCGGTGTTCCCGGCCACCGGTTTCCTGGAGCTCGCGCTCGCCGCCGCCGGCCCGGGCGGCCGCGTCCACGACCTCGAACTGAGCGAAGTCCTGCCGCTCGGCGAGCACACCGAGGTGACCACGACGCTCCGCGGCACCGAGCTGAGTGTCCACACGAGACCCGGGCGGTGGGTCCGGCACGCCACCGCGCGGATCGGCACCGGCGGCACACCGTCGGCGCCGTTCGGGGCGGCCGCCGGGGAGCCGGTCGACGTCTACCGGGCGCTGGCCGAGCTGGGACAGTCCTACGGCCCGGCCTTCCGCGGCCTGCGCCGGGTGACCGCCGCGCCCGGGCGCGCGTCGGCGTCGATCGCGCAACCGGAAGCCGACCACCCCGCGTACGTGCTGCACCCGGCGCTCGCCGACGCCTGCCTGCACGCGCTGGCCGCGGCGGTCGGCGACGCGGACGCCCTGTACCTGCCGCTCAGCGTGGGCGAGGTGGTGGTCGCCGGCGACCCGCGCCGAGGCGTGCGGGTGGACGCCGTTCTCCAGGAGTCCGGCGACGGCGTGCTCGGCAGCGTTCAGCTGGTCGACGCCGACGAAGTCGTCCTGGTCGAATTCCGCGACGTCTACTGCCGCCGCCACCGCGACGCGGCGCTGACGCGGCTGCTGTTCGAGGCGGCTTGGCACCCGGCGCCGCTGCCCGCCGCGCCGGAATTGTCGGTGCCCGCCGGTAGTGTGGAAAACGGGGGGCGCCCCCGCGGGCCGAAGCCGGCGCACCGCTGGATCGTGCTGTCCGACGACGATCTCGGCGAGCAGTTCGCGGGCGAGGACGTCCGCACCGCCCGCCTCGGCGACCGGCCCGAGCTGGCGAAACTGCTGCGTGACGGCGAACCGGCCGCCGTCCTCGCCCTGCTCGGCGACGCGGCCGAGCCGGATCCGGCGCGTGGGTCGTGGCTGGTCGAGACCCTGGCCGGTGTCGTCGCCGAACTGGCCGAACTGCCCGTGGCGCCGAGGTTGTGGCTGGTGACCGCCGGAGCGCACGCCATCGAGCCCGGCGAGCGGGGCGACCCCGGGGCGGCGGCGCTGCGCGGACTCGTGCGCGTGCTGGCCTTCGAACACCCCGAACTGCGGGTGAGCCAGGTCGACGGCGGAGCGGACCGGCTGCGGGACGAGATCCGCGCGGACGGCCCGGACGACGAAATCGCCTGGCGCGGCGGCGTGCGGTACACGCGGCGCCTGGTCCGGCCCACCCTCGGTGACCCGGCGCGCGAGCCGGTCCGCGACGGCGCGTACATCGTCACCGGCGGCCTCGGCGGCCTGGGGCTGGCCGCCGCGAAGTGGCTGGCCGCGCGGGGCGCGACACGGCTGGTGCTGAACAGCCGGCACGCCGCCGATCCCGGGCTGGACATCGACGTCCGGGTGGTGCCGGGTGACATCGCCGCCCCGGGCACGGCCGAGACCCTGGTCGCGGCGGCCGTCGAAGGGGGTGTGCCGCTTCGCGGGGTGCTGCACGCCGCCGGCGTCCTGGCCGACGGCGCCGCGATCAGCCTCGACGGCGACGCGCTCGAGGCGGTCTGGCGGCCGAAGGCGCTGGGCGCGTGGCGCCTGCACGAAGCTACGGCCGGGCACGACCTCGACTGGTGGCTGGTGTACTCGTCGGCGGCCGCGCTGTTCGGATCGCCGGGCCAGGCCGCGTACGCCACGGCGAACGCGTGGGCCGACGCGCTGGTCGCGTGGCGCCGGGCCCGAGGCCTCCCGGCCGCGACGATCGGCTGGGGCGCGTGGGGCGAGGTGGGCGCGGCGGCCGGCTCGGCCAACCCGGTGCTCGAGCCGCTCGGCACCGAGGAAGCGTTGTCGGCGCTGGACTTCGTGCTGGCACGCGACCTTCCGGCGACCGGGGTGGCCCGGGTGGACCCGGCGACCGTGCTGGAGCTCTTTCCCCGGCTGGGGGAGCGGCCGTTCTTCGCGCTCTTCGGGCCGCGGGCTGAATCGTCCACATGGGACGGTATGGAAGCGCTGCGCGGCGGCGCACCGGAGGCCGCCCGCGCGGCGATCGCCGACCACCTGGCGGGGCTGGTCGCGGACCTGCTCGGGGTGCCGGAGATCGACCGGACGGTGCCGCTCACCCGGTTGGGGCTCGATTCCCTGTCGGCGATGCGGGCGCGCGGCGCGGTGGAACGCGACTTCGGGCTGCCGTTGCCGATTCCGCTGCTGCTGCGGGGAGCCAGCTTGGCGGAGCTTGCCGGGAACCTGGCCGAGCAGGCGGGCTTCGGGCGTGCTGCGCCGGTGGGGGCGGGGTTGGCGGAGTCCGCCGGGTCTGCATCGCCGACCGAAGCCGGGTTGGTGGATTCCGCCGGGCCCGCGTCGCCGGCGGATGCCGGGCCCCGGGACCTCGCCGGGCGGGCCGAGCCTGCTGCGCCGGTCGTCACCGGGCCGCGGGATCCCGCCGAGCGGTGGGTGGCCCGGCACTGGCGGACCGTCCTCGGCGGCGCCGAACCCGGCGTCCACGACCGCTTCGGCGGCGACCCGGCCCAGGCCCGGCAGCTACGAGAAACCTTCGCCGCGCACCTCACCACCGTCCCCGGCATGGACCGGCTCTTCGCCACCCCCACCGTTGCCGGGATGGCCGACCTCCTGCGGGGCGAGCTCGAAGGGCACGGTGGCGGGCCCGTGCGGCTCCTGCGCGATGGCGTCGGCGGGCGGCCCGTCTTCCTCTTCCACCCGGCCGGGGGCACCGCGAGCGTCTACCGCGAACTCGCCCGGCTGCTCCCCGAAGGTCCACCGGTCTACGGGTTCGAACGCCTCGACGAGGAGCACACCGTCGAAGGCAAGGCGGCCCGGTACGCCGAGCTGATCCGGGACATCCAGCCCGCCGGCCCCTACCGGCTGGGCGGCTGGTCGTTCGGCGGCTGCCTCGCCTACGAGACCGCGCGGCAGCTGAACAACGCCGAACTCGTCTTCCTCATCGACACCATCCTGCCGCTGCCCGGCACCCGCACACCGGCCGACGAACTACTCGACCGCTTCGACCGGTTCGCCGGCCACATCTCCCGGACCTACAGGGTCCCGTTCGAGGTGCCGCGCGACGAGCTGGCGACGCTGGACGAAGACGCCCAGATCCACTGGGTCATGGCCCAGCTCGCCGAGCAGGTGCCGGACCTGGGCGCGGGCGTCCTCAAGCACCAGTACGAGTCCTATGTGGACGCCCGGGTGGCCGAGCGGTACACGCCGGAAAGCTACGACGGGCGGGTGGTCCTGCTGCGCGCCCGGGAACCGCACCCGCTCACCACCGCGCTGGACCCGCGGTACCTGCGCACCGACGACGCCCTCGGGTGGGACGCCCACTGCGCGGCCCTCGAAGTCGTGCGGGTGCCCGGCGATCACGTGTCGATGATCGATCCACCGCACGTGGCGGTGCTGGCCGAACGGCTCGGGGCGGTGGTGCGGTGATGGACGAACTCACCCCGACCACCGCGTTCCGGATCGCCGATCTCGCCGCCCGGCAGGACGAAGCCGTCCGCATCGCCGAGAAGCGGGCCGTCGACCGGCAGCACGCCAAGGGGAAGTTGACCGCGCGCGAACGGATCGGGCTGCTGCTGGACCCCGGGTCCTTCGTGGAGACCGACCAGTTCGCGCGGCACCGGTGCGCGGAGTTCGGGATGGACGCGAACCGGCCGTGGGGTGACGGCGTCGTCACCGGGCACGGCACCGTCGACGGGCGGCAGATCTGCGTGTTCTCCCAGGACTTCAGCGTCTTCGGCGGCAGCCTCGGCGAGGTCTCCGGCGAAAAGGTCCTCAAGCTGATGGACCTGGCCATGACCATCGGCTGCCCGGTCGTCGGGATCAACGACTCCGGCGGCGCCCGGATCCAGGAAGGCGTCGTCTCGCTGGCCTACTACGCCGAGCTGGGCCGCCGCACCGCACACGCTTCCGGGGTCATCCCGCAGATCTCGATGATCATGGGACCGTGCGCCGGCGGCGCGGTCTACGCACCGGCGATGACCGACTTCACCGTGATGGTCGACGAAACCTCGCACATGTTCGTCACCGGCCCGGACGTCGTGCACGCCGTCACCGGCGAACACGTCACCGCGCAGGAACTCGGCGGCGCGGTCGTGCAGAGCGAGGTCGCCGGCAACGCCCACCACCGGGCCGCCGGCGAACAGGACGCCGTCGACTGGGTGCAGACGCTGCTCGGCTACCTGCCCGCGAACAACCTCGACCCCGGGCCCGCGTACGCCGACGACACCGATCCCGGGCTCACCGCCGCCGACCTCGAGCTCGACCGGCTGGTGCCCGACTCGCCGCACCGGACCTACGACATGACCGAGCTGATCGCCGCGCTGGTCGACGACGGCGAGTTCACCGAGGTGCACAGCGCCTTCGCGCCCAACATGATCTGCGCCTTCGCGCGGGTGCAGGGCCACACGGTCGGCGTCGTGGCCAACCAGCCGCGGCACCAGGCCGGTGTGCTGGACATCGACGCGTCGGAGAAGGCCGCGCGGTTCGTGCGCTTCTGCGACGCGTTCTCGATCCCGCTCCTCACCCTGGCCGACGTCCCCGGCTACCTGCCGGGCACCGATCAGGAACGCGGCGGGATCATCCGCCGCGGCGCCAAGCTGATCTACGCCTATTCCGAGGCGACCGTGCCGAAGGTGACCGTCGTGGTCCGCAAGGCCTACGGCGGCGGCTACGCGGTGATGGGCTCGAAGCACCTCGGCGCCGACGTCGTGCTGGCCTGGCCCACCGCGGAGATCGCGGTGATGGGCGCCGAAGGCGCGGTCCGGGTGCTCTACCGGCGCGAGCTGGCCGGGCTGCCGCCGGAAGAACGCGAGCCGGCCCGCCGGCGGCTCACCGACGAGTACCGCAAGCGCCACGGCGGCCCGTACCTGGCCGCCGAACGCGGTTACGTCGATCAAGTCGTCACGCCGTCGCAGACCCGCCTCCAGGTGGCGCGGGCCCTGCGGATGCTGCGCACCAAACGCCAGAGCCTGCCGGCCCGGAAACACGGGAACATCCCCCTCTGAGGAGTCCTCATGAAACGGATCGCCTTGCTGGCGCTGTCCGTCGCCCTCCTGATCGCCGGTGCCGGTGTGGCGCCCGCCCAGGCGAGCCCGGCCGTGGCCGACGACGGCGCGAAGGTCGTCCAGGAGACGTGGCTGGACGCCCGGACCGTCGACCTGCAGATCAGCTCGCCGGCCCTGGGCACCACCGGGATGGTGCGGCTGATCGTGCCGTCCGGCTGGGCGGCGCAGCCCACGCGGACCTGGCCGGTGCTGTACCTGCTGCACGGCTGCTGCGAACCGGTCGACTACCGCTCGTGGGACCAGTTCACCGACGTCAAGGCGTTCACCGCGGCCAAGGACGCCCTGGTCGTGATGCCGACGGACGGGGCGGCGGGGATGTACACGAAGTGGTGGAACTTCGGCCTCCGGAACACCCCCGACTGGGACACCTTCCACACCGCCGAGGTGCGCCAGATCGTCGAGCGCGGCTACCGCGGTGGCACCCGCCGCGCGGTCGCCGGGCTGTCGATCGGCGGGTACGGCGCGATGGCGTACGCGTTCAAGCACCCGGGGATGTTCGGCGCGGCCGCGTCCTACAGCGGGGTGCCGAACACGCTCTACCCGGGCCTGCCGGTCTGGATCATCGGGATCCTGGCGCGCGGCGGGTTCTTCAACTACCTCGACCTCTGGGGTGACGCGTTCGGCATGCGCTCGATCTGGACGGCGAACAACCCGTACGACCACGTCGACCAGCTGCGCGGCACCGCGCTCTACGTCTCCTGCGGCAACGGGCAGACCGGGCCGCTCGACCCGCCGGGGCAGGCGGACTTCCTGGAGTCGACGGCGGAGATGTCGTCCCGCAGCTTCACCGACCGCCTGCGGACCGCCGGCATCCCGGCGACCGTCGACTACTACGGGCCCGGCACCCACAGCTGGCCGTACTGGCAGCGGGCCCTGCACCAGTCCTGGCCGGTCCTGGCCGGCGCGCTGGGCCTCCCGGCCTGAGCGCAATCCCTTTCCCCGATGGAGGTTGTGGTGAAGCATGCTCGTCGTCGCGCCGTGCTTTCGGCGCTGCTGACCTGTTGCCTGGTGGCGCTGGGGGTCGCGGCCGCGAGCCCGCCCGCCGGTGCGGCGCCCTTGCTGCCCGGGCCGTTCGACGACTCGTTCTACACCCCGCCGTCCCCGCTGCCGGCCGGCAAACCGGGTGACGTCATCCGCTGGCGTCCTGCGGTTCCGCTGCTGAACGCCCTCAACGCCGACGCCTGGCAGGTCATGTACCTGTCGACCAACGCGCTGGGGAACCGGAACGCGGTCACCGGGACGATCCTCGTGCCGAAGGGCGTGGATCCGGCCAAGGCGCCGATCGTCGGCTACGCGGTCGGCACGCAGGGCCCGGCCTTCAAGTGCACGGCGTCCAAGGCGATGGAGCGGGGCACGCTGTACGACCAGCCCGCCGTCAACGACTCGCTCTCCAGCGGCTACGCGGTCGCGGTGACCGACTACGAGGGCTATTCGCCGGCGACCGTGCCGACCTACATCACCGGGCAGTCGATGGGGCCCGCGGTGATCGACTCGGTGCGGGCGGCGCAGGACCTGCCGGCCGCCCGGCTGGCGAAGAGCGCCAAGGTGATCTTCCAGGGTTATTCGCAGGGCGGCGGTGGATCGATGTGGGCCGGCGAAAAGCAGCCCGCGTACGCGCCGGAGCTGAACGTCGTCGGTGTCGTCGCGGGCGGCGTGCCCGCCGACCTGACCGAAGTCGCCAAGGGGCTCGACGGCTATATCGGGTTCGGGTTCCTGGCCTTCGCCGCGGTCGGGCTCGACGCCGCGTACCCGGACCTGAAGCTGGATTCCTTCCTCAACGAGACCGGTCGTCAGCAGCTGACCGACGCGAAGAAGAACGCGTGCACCGCCGAACTGCTGCTGAACTACTCCTTCAAGAAGATCAGTGATTTCACGACGTCGAACCCGCTGGGCACGCCGCAGTGGCAGGCGCGGCTGGCGCAGAACAAGCTGGGCGCCCACCCGCCGCGGGTCCCGGTGTTCCAGTACCACGCGAGCACCGACGAAATCGTCAACACCCCGCAGGCGGAAACGCTGCACCGGGCGTACTGCGCGGCCGGGATGCGGGAGCAGTGGACCACTTACCTGGCCGAACACGCGACCGGGATCCTCGCCGGCAACGCCGACGCGCACCAGTGGATCGTCAAGCGGTTCAACGGCGAAACCGCGCCTTCGAACTGCTGAGGGGAATCCGGGAAGGCCACTTCGGATTTCCGAGGTGGCCTTCCCGGGCGTTTCGCGGGAATCAGACCTTGCCCGCGACGAACCCGGCCGCGTCGTTGGCTTCGCCGCCGTAGCTCAGGTGGGCCAGGATGTTGAGGCCGCCCGCCTGGCAGACCGGGTCGCCGAAGGCGCAGTAGTCCTTGGTGCGGCTCTGGTAGGTGCCGGTCACCGAGCGGCCGATCGCGCGGATCGGGTTGCCGAACAACAGGATCGCCGCGATCCGCGGCGCCAGGTCGGCCGGGATGGTCGCGACGATCGGGCCACCGACGACCGCGCCGGCGCTGCTGATTCCGATCGAGTTGTCGACGACGTTGGCGCCCTGGGAGTAGCCGACCAGGACGAACCGCTGCGACGGACAGGCCGCGGCCTGCGTCCGGACGTGGTTGACCAGGTCGGTGTTGCCCCGCTGCACCGAGGCGGGCTGGCCGAGGTCGGCGGGGTAGTCGACGCGGTAGCTGCTCACCGATCGCGGCCGCAGCCGGTTCTGGACGGCCGAGAAGACCGGGTCGCCGACGATGAGGCCCAGCGTGCCGGGTTCGCCCGTGCCGCGGGCCACCGGGACGTCGATGTCGGTGCACGGCGCGGCCGAGGCCACCGGCGCGGCGGCCACGGTGAGCCCGGCGACGGCGAAGCCGACGGCGGCCGCGGCGGAAAGAAGGCGTTTCTGGGGGAAGCGAATCATGGCTGATCACACCTCGTTGTGGGAAAAGGGGGTCGGCAAGCGCTTTCCGCGGGGACGGAAATACGTGCGTCGCTTGCGGTGAACGCAGCGTCGCAGTGCTTGCCGGGCCCGGCAAGAGGTGATTTCCCGAAGCGTCGGTAATTGTTCAGCCGGTGACAAACAGTCCGGTGTGGACGCTCAGGTGGTGCACTGCCCGGCCGGGTGCGGAGCCCCCGCGGGACGGTCGAGGCGCTCCAGCAGCGCGGGGTCCAGCCCGCGCAGCGCGGCCATGACGAACCCGGCGGCCAGCTCGCCCGCGGCGATCGGGTCGACCCCCGGCGAGTGGGAGACGTGCATCGCGGCCCGTCCCACCAGGCCGACCATCATGGCCCCGAGCAGGTCCGCGCCGGGGCCGGCCGGGCGGCCGTGCGCGAGCAGGTGCTCGCGCACCTGGCCGACCACGTGGGTGGCGATGGAATCGGCCAGCGCGCGGCGCTCGTTCGACATCTCGTCGACGGCCGAATCGAACAGCAGCCGGAAACTCTCCGGGTGGGTGCCGGCGTAGCCGAACATGGCCATCACCGAGAGCCGCACCCGCTCCTCCAGCGGGCGGCCGTTCGCCGTTTCGTACGCGGTGATCACCCACGCGCGCAACGCGGCGACCTCGCGCCGGACGGTGGTGCGGAAAAGGGCCGCCTTGTCACCGAAATGCGCGTAGAGGGTGGGCTTGGTGGAATCGGCGCGGTCCGCGATCAGGCCCATCGTGGCCTGGGCGTAGCCGCGCTCGGCGAACACGCCGCGGGCGGCGTCGAGCAGCTGGTCGTCGGTGGGCCGGGCGGCCGGGCTGCGGCGAGCGCTGGATCGATCAGGAGGACTCTGCCGGCTCATGGAGGTGTACTGTACGGTCTCCTGGCTTTACTGTCCGGTAAAGCGCGCTCCGTGATATCCGGGGCTTCGCCCCGGGCCGGGGGCTCCGCCACCCGGACCCCCGAAAGAGTTGCGATCGCCGTCCCCGGTGGAGGAACCCTGGTGTCCCGCGACAGTGCCCGGCAACCCGTCCCCGCTCCTCCGGTCGCCGGCGAAGAGATTCTCCGGCGAAGAGAGCTGGCCGCGCTCATGCGTCCGGCGCTGCCGGCGCTGGCGGACTGGATCGTCCGGGAGGTTCTGCGGGCGGTCCCCGTCTACGCGCGGCCGGGCGACGGCTCCTACGGCCGGGTGACCCGGCACGCCGTCGAGTGCGCGGTCGAGCTCTTCGTGGACCTGGTCGAGGATCCACTGGCCTCGCGGGAACGGCTGTACGAGACGTGCCGCCAGCTCGGCGTGGGCGAGGCCCGCGAGGGCCGCACCCTGGACGACCTGCAGGCGGCCTACCGCGTGGGCACCCGCGTCGGCTGGCGCTGGATCATGCGGCTCGGCCGGCGCCACCGGCTTTCCTCCGCGGCGATGGCGCAGCTGGCCGAGATGCTGTTCGGCTACGCGGACGAGCTCGCCCGGATGTCGAGCCGGGGCCACCGCGAGACGTGGGTGGAGATCGAGGGCACCCGGGCGGGCCTGCGGCGACGGCTGCTGCGGCTGCTGACCGGTCCGGGCACGATCCCGGACGCGGTCCTCGCCGAACTGGCGGCCGCGGCGGGCTGGCCCGTCCCCCGCGCCGTGGCGGCGGTCGCCGCCGAAACGACCGTGGGCACTGCGTGGGGGCCCGACGTCCTCGCCGACCTCGATTCACCACAGCCGTACCTCTTGCTGCCCGCCCCGGTGGACGCGCGGACCCTGACGCGGCTCGGCACCCGCGTCGCGGTCGGGCCGCCGACGGACCTCGGCGCGGCGGCGCACTCCCTGCGTTGGGCGCGCGCCGCGCTGCGGCTGGTGGCCGACGGCGCGCTCCCGGACACGCCCGTCACCTGGTGCACCGACCACCTGACGGAGTTGTGGCTGCTCTCGGACTCGCCGCTGGCCGAGCAGGTCGCGCGGCAGGAGCTGGCCCCGCTCGAACAGTTCCCGGAGCGGACGCGCCGCCGGCTGGGTGAGACCCTGCTGTCCTGGCTGCAGAACGGCGGCAACTCCGAGAAGATCGCGGTCGACCTTTCGGTGCACCCGCAGACGGTCCGCTACCGCGTGCGTCAGCTCAAGCAGGCCTTCGGCGATCGCCTCGACGATCCCGACGCGCGGTTCGCCATGCAGGCCGCGCTGCGCGCGTCGGGGCTGCGGATCACCCGGAACGAGTTCTCCCCTCCCGAGGAGTAGCAGGCTTCCCGGCTCACCTCCCGACCTTGTCCCCAGCGAGAACATGTTCTAGTTTTGGGGACGGAAGGTGGTGTGCCGGTGAAGACGGAGCTGGGCTTGGCCGGGACCGTGGTACTGGTCACCGGGGGCGTCCGCGGCGTGGGCCGGGGGATCGCCGACGTGTTCCGCGCCCACGGCGCCCGGGTCGTGGTCTGTGCGCGGCGGGAGGCGCCGACCGAGGCGGAGTTCGTCGCGTGCGACGTCCGCGACGAGGCGCAGGTGGCCGCGTTGGTCGAGGGGATCGTCGAGCGGCACGGCCGCCTGGACGTGGTGGTGAACAACGCCGGCGGGGCGCCGTACGTGTCGGCCGCGGCGGCGTCGCCGAGACTGCACGAAAAGATCGTGCAGCTGAACCTGCTGGCCCCGCTGCTGGTCGCGCAGCACGCGAACGCGGTGATGCAGCGCCAGGACGCCGGCGGTGCCATCGTGATGATCTCCAGCGTGAGCGGGACACGCCCGTCGCCCGGAACGGCGGCCTACGGCGCCGCGAAGGCCGGGCTGGACAACCTGACCGCGAGCCTGGCGGTCGAGTGGGCGCCGAAGGTGCGCGTGAACGCCCTGGACGTCGGGATGGTGCGGACCGAACAGGCGCACCTGCACTACGGCAGCGAGGCGGCGGTCGAGGCGGTCGGGAAGACCGTGCCGCTCGGGCGGCTCGCCGAGCCGGCGGAAGTCGGGCACTGCGCCGCGTTCCTCGCCTCCGGCCTGGCTTCCTACGTTTCCGGCGCGACCTTGCGCGTGCACGGCGGAGGTGAGGTCCCGGCGTTCCTCGCCGCGGCCGACGTCAACCATCGGGAGGATTCGTGAGCGGGTTGTGCCAGGACCGCGTGGTCGTGGTGACCGGCGCCGGCCGCGGCATCGGACGGGCGCACGCGCTGGCGTTCGCGGCCGAGGGCGCGCCGGTGGTGGTGAACGACGTGGACGGGGACGCGACCGCCGCGGTCGTCGCCGAGATCGGGGAACTCGGCGGGAAGGCGGTGGCGAACACCTCGGACGTGGCCGACTGGGCCGGGGCCCGCGAGCTGATCGGCACCGCGGTCGAGAACTTCGGGCGCTTGGACGTGCTGGTCAACAACGCGGGGTTCCTCCGGGACCGGATGCTGGTCAATCTCGCCGAGGACGAGTGGGACGCGGTGATCCGCGTGCACCTCAAAGGGCATTTCGCGCCATTGCGGCACGCTGCGGAACATTGGCGGGCCGAGGCCAAGGCCGGACGGACCCCGCAGGCCCGGGTGATCAACACGAGCTCGGGCGCCGGTCTGCTGGGCAGTGTGGGGCAGGGCAACTACTCGGCGGCGAAGGCGGGGATCGCGGGGCTGACCGTGGTGGCGGCCGCGGAGCTCGCCCGCTACGGCGTCACCGTCAACGCGATCGCGCCGGCCGCGCGGACCCGGATGACCGAGGCGGTGTTCGCGTCGATGGCGCGTCCGGAGACCGGTTTCGACGCGATGGCGCCGGAGAACGTCTCGCCGCTGGTGGTGTGGCTGGGCAGCGAGGAGTCCGCGCACGTCACCGGCCGGGTGTTCGAAGTCGAGGGCGGCAAGGTCTCCCTGGCGCAGGCCTGGCGGCACGGCCCGGCCGTGGACAAGGGCGAGCGCTGGGACCCGGCCGAACTCGGTCCGGTGGTGAAGGAACTGCTCGAGCGCGCGCCCGGGCCTGAACCGGTGTACGGAGCGAGCTGATGGGCATCCTGACCAAGCGTGACGGCCACATCGAGGTCGTCACGGTCGACTTCCCGCCGGTGAACGCGCTGCCCGTGCAGGGCTGGTTCGACCTCGCCGACGCGATCACGCAGGCCGGCCGGGACCCCGAGGTGCACGTCGTGGTCCTCCGCGCGGAAGGCCGCGGGTTCAACGCGGGGGTGGACATCAAGGAGATCCAGCGCAGCGCCGGATACGACGCCCTGGTCGGCGCCAACCGGGGGTGCTACGCGGCTTTCGGCGCGGTCTACGACTGCGCGGTGCCGGTGATCGCGGCGGTGCACGGCTTCTGCCTGGGCGGGGGGATCGGCCTGGTCGGCAACGCCGACGTGATCGTGGCTTCCGAGGATGCGACGTTCGGGGTGCCGGAGGTGGAACGGGGTGCGCTCGGCGCGGCCACGCACCTGGCGCGGCTGGTGCCCCAGCACCTCATGCGCACGCTGTACTTCACCGCCCGCAAGATCACCGCGGCCGAACTGCACGCCCACGGTTCGGTGTACCAGGTCGTGCCACGCGCGGACCTCGACGATGCGGCGCTCGAAGTCGCCCGGGACATCGCGAAGAAGGACCCGCGGGTGATCCGCGCGGCGAAAGAGGCCTTGAACGGCATCGACACCCAGCAGGTGCACCGCAGCTACCGCTTCGAGCAGGGCTTCACCTTCGAACTGAACCTGCTCGGCGCGTCCGACGAAGCCCGCGAGGAGTTCTTGAATGGCCGATAAGCGCACGACCGCCGACGACGTGGCGGCCGAGCTGAAGGACGGCATGACCATCGGGATCGGCGGCTGGGGCTCCCGGCGCAAGCCGATGGCACTGGTCCGGGCGATCCTGCGCACCCCGGTCAAGGACCTCACCGTCGTTTCCTACGGCGGCCCGGACGTCGGCCTGCTGTGCGCCGCCGGCAAGGTGAAGCGGGTCGTGTTCGGGTTCGTCACCCTGGATTCGATCCCGTTCGACCCGTGGTTCGGCCGCGCCCGCGAGACCGGCGCGATCGAGGTGACCGAGTACGACGAGGGCATGTTCGGCACCGCGCTGTCGGCGGCGATGCAGCGGCTCCCGTTCCTGCCGACGCGGGCGGGGCTCGGCTCCGAAGTCATGCGCGCCAACCCGCACCTGCGCACCGTGCGCTCACCGTACGACGACGGCGAAGAGCTGGTGGCGGTCCCGGCGCAGCACCTGGACGTGGCGCTGGTGCACCTGAATCGCGCGGACGCCCGCGGCAACGCCCAGTACCTCGGCCCGGACCCGTACTTCGACGAGCTGTTCGGCCTGGCCGCGGAAAGGTGCTTCGTGTCGGTGGAGAAAGTCGTCGAGACGGCCGAGCTGACCGCGGCCGGGCCGGTGCAGTCGCTGCTGCTCACCCGCGGCAGCGTGGCCGGCGTCGTCGAGGCGCCGCGCGGGGCGCACTTCACCACGGCGGTGCCGGACTACGGCCGGGACGAGCGGTTCCAGCGTCATTACGCGGCCTGCGCCAAGGATCTCGACGCGTGGCCCGGGTTCGTGGACCGGTTCCTTTCCGGTGACGACCGGCACTATCTGTCCGAAGTGGACAAATTCGAGGCGGAGGCGGCATGAGCGCGACCCGGGCCGAAATCGTCGTGGTGGCCATGGCCGAGGTGTTCCGCGGCGACGGCGAGATCGTGGCCAGCCCGATGGGCTTCATCCCCCAGCTGGGGGCGAAGCTCGCGCGGCTGACGTTCGAGCCGGATCTGCTGATGTCCGACGGCGAGGCCTACCTGATGACCACCGGCGGCGTCGTCGAAGGCTGGCAGCCCTTCCGCAAGATGCTGGACACCATCGTCCCGCACGGACGCCGCCACGTCGTGATGGGTGCCAACCAGATCGACCGGTACGGCAACCAGAACATCTCCGCCATCGGCGACCACGCCCGTCCGAAGAAGCAGCTGCTCGGCGTGCGGGGCGCGCCGGGCAACACCATCAACCACCGCACGAGTTACTGGGTGCCCCGGCACTCCACGCGCGTGTTCGTGGACGCGGTGGACGTCGTGTCGGGGGTCGGTTACGACAACGCGGCCAAGGCCGGTGCCTCCGCCCAGAAGTACCACGACGTGCACCGGGTGGTGACCAACCTCGGCGTGTTCGACTTCGGCGGCCCGGACCACGCCATGCGGGCGGTTTCGCTGCACCCGGGCGTCACCCGCGAGGAGGTCGTGGCGGCGACGACGTTCGAGATCGATTTCACCGGCACCGGGACCAGCCGTGAACCGGCCGAGGAGGAGCTGCGGCTGATCCGCGAGGTCCTGGACCCGAAGAGCCTGCGGGACAAGGAAGTCCCGGCGTGAAGACGGCTTTGACCCGGCTGGTGGGGGTCGAGCACCCGGTCGTGCAGACCGGGATGGGCTGGGTCGCCGGGCCGCGGCTGGTCTCGGCCACCGCGGAAGCCGGGGCCCTCGGCATCCTCGCGTCCGCCACGATGACGCACGGCGAGCTGGAAGCGGCGATCGCCGAGGTCAAGAAGCGGACGGACAAGCCGTTCGGCGTGAACCTCCGCGCCGACGCGGCGGACGCCGGCGAACGCGTCGACCTGCTGATCCGCGAAGGCGTGAAGGTCGCCTCCTTCGCGCTCGCCCCGCGGAAGGAAATGATCGCGAAACTGCGTGACCACGGGATCGTCGTGATCCCGTCGGTCGGCGCCGCCCGGCACGCCGAGAAGGTCGCCGCCTGGGGAGCGGACGCCGTCATCGTCCAGGGCGGCGAAGGCGGCGGGCACACCGGGGGCGTGGCCACCACCCTGCTGCTGCCCTCGGTGCTGGACACCGTCGACATCCCGGTCGTCGCCGCCGGCGGCTTCTTCGACGGCCGCGGGCTCGCCGCCGCGCTCGCCTACGGCGCGGCCGGCGTCGCGATGGGCACCCGGTTCCTGCTGAGCAAGGAGAGCACGGTCCCCGACGAGGTCAAGCGCCTCTACCTCGAGCAGGGGCTCACCGGGACGGTCGTCACCAAGCGGGTCGACGGCCTCCCGCACCGGGTGCTGCGCACCGACCTCGTCGAGAAGCTCGAACGCACCGGCCGGATCCGCGGCCTGGCGCAAGCGGCCCGCAACGCGCTGCGCTTCCGGAATATCACCGGCCTGTCCCCGGTTGCGATGCTCCGAGAAGGCTTCGCGATGAAGCACGGCAACGATCTGACGTGGAGCCAGCTGGTCATGGCGGCCAACACCCCGATGCTGCTGCGGGCGGGACTGGTCGAAGGCCGGACGGACGCGGGAGTGCTAGCGTCGGGACAGGTGGTGGGCATGATTCACGACCTGCCCACGGTGGCACAGATCGTCGAAGGCGCAGTGGCCGAGGCGGGTGAGATCCTGCGGCGGCTCGGCCGGCAAACGGGAGGATGAGAGAGCGTGGCGTTGAAGGTCGGATACAAGGCGTCGGCGGAGCAGTTCGGGCCGCGGGACCTGGTCGAGTACGCCGTCCGCGCCGAAGAGGTCGGGTTGGACTCGGTCTGGGTGTCCGACCACTTCCTGCCGTGGCGGCACGAAGGCGGCCACGCTCCGTGGGCGCTGGCCTGGATGCCGGCGGTCGCCGAGCGCACCGAGCGGGTGCAGATCGGCACGAGCGTGCTGACCCCGACGTTCCGGTACAACCCGGCGGTGATCGCCCAGGCGTTCGCGACGATGTCGCTGCTGTCGAACGGCCGCGTCATCCTCGGTGTCGGGTCCGGCGAGGCGCTGAACGAGATCGCCGTCTCGGGGCGGGAGTGGCCGGAGTTCAAGGAGCGCTTCGCCCGGCTGCGCGAGTCGATCAAGCTGATCCGTGAGCTGTGGACCAGCGACAACGTCAACTTCAAGGGCGACTACTACGAGCTGGTGGACGCCAAGATCTACGACCGGCCGGAGCAGCCCGTGCCGGTCTACGTCGCCGCCGGTGGCCCGGTGGTCGCCAAGTACGCGGGCCGGGCCGGGGACGGGTTCATCTGCACGTCCGGCAAGGGCATGGAGCTCTACACCGACAAGCTGATGCCGGCCGTCAAGGAAGGCGCGGAGGCGGCCGGGAAGGCTGTCGAGGACGTCGACCGGACGATCGAGATCAAGCTGTCCTACGACCGCGACCACGAGAAGGCGCTGGAGAACACGCGGTTCTGGGCGCCGCTGTCGCTGTCGGCGGAGCAGAAGCACAGCGTCTCCTCGGCCGAGGAGATGGAACGGCTGGCCGACGAGCTGCCGATCGAGCAGGTCGCCAAGCGGTGGATCGTGGCGTCGGACCCGGACGAGGCCGTGGCGCAGATCAAGCCGTACCTCGACGCGGGCCTCAACCACCTCGTCTTCCACGGCCCGGGCCACGACCAGGAACGGTTCCTGACCCAGTTCTCCGAGGACGTCCTGCCGAAGCTGCACGCCCTCGGCTGACCGGCCGGCGATCGCTTCAGAGGCGTTCGATGATGGTGACGTTGGCGGTGCCGCCGCCTTCGCACATCGTCTGCAGGCCGTAACGTCCGCCTCGGCGCTCCAGCTCGTGCAGGAGCGTGGCGAGGAGCTTGGTGCCGGTGGCCCCGATCGGGTGGCCGAGGGCGATCCCGCCCCCGTTCACGTTGACCCGCTCGGGGTCCGCGCCGGTTTCGTCCAGCCAGGCCAGGACGACGCTCGCGAAGGCCTCGTTGACCTCGAACAGATCGATGTCGTCGATCTTCAGCCCGGCGTTGCGCAGCGCGTGCGCCGTCGCCGGGATCGGGCCGGTCAGCATCCACACCGGGTCCGCGGCGCGCACCGACAGGTGGTGGATGCGGGCCCGCGGCGTCAGGCCGTGCTCCTTGACGAACGTCTCCGACGCCAGGACGGCCGCGCTCGCGGCGTCGGAGATCTGGCTGGCCACCGCCGCCGTCAGCCGCGAACCCTCGCTCAGCGGCTTCAGGCCGCGCATCCGCTCCAGTGACGTGTCCCGGCGTGGTCCCTCGTCGTGCCGGAAGCCGTCGACCGGGGCGATCTCGGCGTCGAACCGGCCTTCGTCGATCGCGGACAGCGCCCGCCGGTGGCTGCGCAGCGCGTACTCCTCCATGTCCGCGCGGCTGATGTCCCAGTGCTCGGCGATCATGTCGGCGCTGCGGAACTGCGAGACCTCGGCACTGCCGTAGCGCTCCTGCCAGCCCTTCGAGCCGGAGAACGGGTCGTCGAAGCCGTACTCGCGCCCGGCCAGCATCGCCGCGCTGATCGGGATGCGGCTCATGTTCTGCACGCCCCCGGCCAGCACCAGGTCCTGGGTGCCGGACATGACGGCCTGCGCGGCGAAGTGCACGGCCTGCTGGCTCGACCCGCACTGCCGGTCGATCGTCACCCCGGGCACGTGGTCGGCGAACCCGGCGGCGAGCCACGCGGTGCGGGCGATGTTGCCCGACTGCGGGCCGAGGGTGTCGGTGCAGCCGAGGATGACGTCGTCGACCAGGTCGGGGTCGACGCCGGCGCGTTCGACGGCGGCTTTGATGACGTGCGCGCCGAGGTCGGCCGGGTGCCACCCGGCCAGTGCGCCGCCGCGCCGGCCGACGGGCGTGCGGACCGCGTCGAGGAGGAAGGCTTCGGGCACGGGGGCTCCTAGGGGTGCTGGCTGCTGACGGAGACGACTTCGCCGGTGAGGTAGCTCGCGTAGTCGCTGGCGAGGAAGACCATGACGTTGGCGACTTCCCAGGGTTCGGCGGCGCGGCCGAACGCTTCCTGCTTGGTCAGGTCGGCCAGGAGCTCGTCGCTGGTGACCTTGGCGAGGAACGGGTGCATCGCCAGGCTCGGCGCGACGGCGTTGATCCGGACACCGTGCGCGGCGGCGTCCAACGCCGAACAGCGAGTCAGCGCCATGACGCCGGCCTTGGCGGCGGCGTAGTGCGCCTGCCCGGCTTGGGCGCGCCAGCCGATCACGGACGCGTTGTTGACGATGGATCCACCGCCGCCCTGGGCGACGAACTGCTTCAAGGCCGCGCGGGTGCAGCGGAAGGTGCCGGTGAGGGTGATGTCGAGGACTTTCGACCATTCCTCGTCGGTCATCTCCAGCACCGACTTCGTGCCGCCGAGCCCGGCGTTGTTCACCATGACGTCGAGGCGCCCGAAGTGGCTCACGGCGCCGTCGATCAGGGCTTGGACGTGGTCTTCGCGGGTGACGTCGCAGGTGATGGCGTGGACCTTGCCCAGTTCGGCCAGCTCGGCCGCCTTGGCGGCGAGACGGCGTTCGTGCCAGTCGCTGATGACGACGCTCGCGCCCTCTTCGAGGCAGCGTTTCGCGACGGCGGAGCCGATCCCGGTGCCCGCCGCGGCGGTGACGACGACGATCTTGCCCCGCAGCAGGTCGTGGCCGGGTGGGTACTGGGGGATCACGGGCGGGCCTCCCGGGGCAGGCCGAGGATGCGCTCGGCGATGATGGTGCGTTCGATTTCGTCGGAGCCGCCGTAGATGGTGTCGGCGCGGGTGAACAGGAACAGCCGCTGCCACTCGTCGAGTTCGTCCCCGGCGGAGGTGAGGGACCGGGTGCCGCGGGCGCGCACGGCGAGTTCGCCGAGGCCGCGGTGCCATTGGGCCCACAGCAGTTTGCCGACCGCGACCTCCGGCCCGGCGGCCTGCCCGAGCGTCCGCAGGGCGTGGGCGCGGAGAACGCGCAGGCCGATGCGGGCGCGCGCGAGGTCGGCGCGCAACAGCGGGTCGTCGTAGGTGCCGAGCCGTTTCGCTTCGGCGGTGATGTCGTCGAGTTCGCGGCGGAAGCCGATCTGCTGGCCGAGGGTGGAGACGCCGCGTTCGAAGCCGAGGGTGGCCATCGCGATCTTCCACCCCTGGCCCGGTTCGCCCACGACGTGGCCGGCCGGGGTGCGGGCGTCGTCGAAGAAGACTTCGTTGAACTCCGAAGTGCCGGTGAGCTGCTGGATCGGGCGGATGGTGACGCCGTCCTGGCGCAGCGGGACCAGCAGGTAGGAGAGGCCGTGGTGGCGCTGGGAACCGGGTTCGGTGCGAGCCACCACGAAGCACCAGTCGGCCACGTGGGCGAGGGAGGTCCAGATCTTCTGGCCGTTGATCACCCACTCGCCGTCCCGCAGGACCGCGGTGGTCGAAACGGCGGCGAGGTCGGAGCCGGCGCCGGGTTCGGAGTAGCCCTGGCACCACAGCTCCTCGACCGCGACGATCTTGGGGAGGAAGCGGGCCTGCTGCTCGGGGGTGCCGAACGCGATGAGCGTGGGGCCGAGCAGCTGTTCGCCGATGTGGTTGACCCGGGCGGGCGCGCCGGAGGCGGCGTATTCCTCGTGGAAGGCGACCTGCTCGGCCAGGGACAAGCCCCGGCCGCCGTGCTCGGCCGGCCAGCCCACGCAGGTCCAGCCCGCCGCGGCCAGGTGGCGTTCCCAGGCGAGGCGCAGGTCGAACTCCTCGTGCTCCCGCCCCGGGCCGCCGAGACCGCGCAGCCGGGCGAACTCGCCGGTCAGGTTGCCGGCGAGCCAGTCCGCGACCTCGCGGCGGAATCGCGACGGTTCCACGCACGCCTCCTTGCTGCCGGGCCGGTCCGGCACCTAGGGTAATGAGAACACGTTCTACTTTGTTGGTCCAGAGGAGGCTGTGGTGGGACAGACCACGATCCCGGCCGTCGTCCGTGACGCCGCCGCGAAGTTCGGATCCGCGGAGGCACTGGTCGACGGCTCGGTGCGGCTCGGCTACGACCAGCTTCTGGAACGTGTTCAAACGGTCGCGCGGGCGTTCGCCGCGTGCGGTGTCCAGGCGGGCGACCGGGTCGCGGTCGCCCTGCCCAACACCCACCACTGGGTCTTCGCGGCGCTCGGCGCCCTCTACGCGGGCGCGGCCCTGATCCCGGTCAACACCCGCTTCACCGCCACCGAAACGGTCGACCTGCTCGTCCGCGGCCGGGCCAAGGCGCTCGTCGTGGCCGCCGACTTCCTCGGCACCGACCGCCACGCCGCGATCCGGGAGACCGGTGCCGCGCTGCCGGACCTCGGCACGGTCGTCCGGGTGCCGCTGCAGGAGCCGCACCGGCCGGTCGAGGGGACGCTGGGCTGGGACGAGTTCCTGGCCCTGGCCGAGCGGGTGTCACCGGCCGAGGCCGAAGCACGGGCGGACGCCGTCGGCCCGGACGACGTCAGCGACATCCTCTTCACCTCCGGTACCAGCGGCCGCTCCAAGGGCGTGCTGTCGGCCCACCGCCAGACGGTCGAGGTCGCCGCGGCGTGGGCGGACTGCGGCCAGGTCACCGCGGACGACCGGTACCTGGTGATCAACCCGTTCTTCCACAGCTTCGGCTACAAGGCCGGCATCGTGGTGGGCCTGCTGACCGGCGCG
Organism: Amycolatopsis sp. NPDC058278; assembly: GCF_042881395.1. NCBI lineage: Bacteria > Bacillati > Actinomycetota > Actinomycetes > Pseudonocardiales > Pseudonocardiaceae > Amycolatopsis > Amycolatopsis sp. NPDC058278. The sequence continues at coordinate 46,254 of NZ_JBHVXZ010000034.1, forward strand.
ACGATCGTCCCGCAGCCGGTGTTCGACGTCCGCGAGGCGCTGAAGGCGATCGAGCGGGAGCGGATCTCCGTGGTGCCGGGCGCGCCGACGGTCTTCCAGTCGCTGCTGCACGAGCCGCGCAAGGGCGATCTGTCGTCGCTGCGGCTCGCGGTCACCGGCGCGGCCACCGTGCCCGCGTCGCTCGTGCGCCGGATGCGGTCCGAACTCGGGTTCGAGACCGTGCTGACCGCCTACGGTCTCACCGAAGCCGTCGTGGTGACGATGTGCCGCCCCGGCGACCCCGCGGAGCTCGTGGCGAGCACGTCGGGCCGGGCGACCGCGGGCTTCGAAGTGGCGATCCAGGGTTCGCCCGGCGAGATCGTGGTGCGCGGGCCGAACGTGATGCTCGGGTACCTCGACGACCCGGCGGCGACGGCGAAGGCGGTCGACGAGCGGGGCTGGCTGCACACCGGTGACGTCGGCGAGCTCGACGCCGCCGGCAACCTCACCATCACCGGCCGGCTCAAGGACATGTACATCTGCGGCGGTTTCAACGTCTACCCGGCCGAGGTCGAACACGCCCTGACCGAGCTGGCCGGCGTCCGCGACGTCGCCGTGGTCGGCGTCCCGGACGAGCGGCTCGGCGAGGTGGGCAAGGCGTTCGTCGTCGGAGCCGGGCTGACGGAGGAGGCGGTCATCGCCTTCTGCCGCGAGCGGCTCGCCAACTACAAGACCCCGCGGTTCGTGGAGTTCCTGGACGAACTGCCCCGCAACGCTTCCGGCAAGGTGCTGAAGCGGCTGCTGACCGAGGAGAAGGCATGAGTGAATCGGTGGTCCGGTCGCAGCGGCGGGGGCCGGTCGCGGTGGTGACGATGAACCGGCCGGAGTACCGCAACGCCCAGAACTCGGCCATGACCTACGCGCTCGACGACGCCTTCACGGACGCGGTGAACGATCCCGAGGTCAAGGTGATCGTGCTCGCGGGGGAGGGGAAGCACTTCTCGGCGGGGCACGACATCGGCAGTCCCGGGCGGGACGCGGATCAGTCGTTCGACCGGCGGGCGGTGCTGTGGTGGGACCACACCGACCGGGCCGGCGGCGATCAGCGGTTCGCCCGCGAGTCCGAGGTCTACCTCGGGATGTGCCGCCGGTGGCGGGAGATCCCGAAGCCGATGATCGCCAGCGTGCAGGGCGCCTGCATCGCGGGCGGGCTGATGCTGGCCTGGGTGTGCGATCTGATCGTCGCCTCGGATGACGCGTTCTTCGCCGATCCCGTGGTGCGGATGGGCATCCCGGGGGTGGAGTACTTCGCGCATCCGTGGGTGCTCGGGCCCCGCGCGGCGAAGGAGGTCCTGTTCACCGGGGAGCGGTTCACCGTCCAGCAGGCCAAGGAATGGGGCATGGTCACCCGGATCGTGCCGCGGGCCGAACTGGAAGAGCGCACCCTGGAACTCGCCGGGAAGATCGCCGGGATGCCGTCGTTCGGGCTGGCGCTGGCGAAGAAGGCGGTCAACCAGGCCGAAGACCTGATGGGGTTGCGGTCCGGAATGGACTCGGTGTTCGGGCTGCACCACTTCGCGCACGCCCACAACGCGGAGACCTCCGAAGACGCCCTGGGCGGGCAGTCCGCACGGTCGATGCGCGACGCGAACAAGGAGGCGTGATGGACCTCGACATCGACGAGGCTTCGGCCGCCTTCCGCGACGAAGCCCGCGAATGGCTCGCCTCGCACGTCCGTCCGCTGCCGTCGATGGACACCGCGGAAGGCTTCGAAGCCCACCGCGGGTGGGAAGCCGAACTCGCCGAGGCGCGCTGGTCGGTCGTGTCGTGGCCGACCGAATACCACGGCCGGGACGCGTCGATGCTGCAGTGGCTGTTGTTCGAGGAGGAGTACTACGCCTCGGGCGCGCCGGGGCGGGTGTCGCAGAACGGCATCTTCATGCTCGCCCCGACGTTGTTCGCCCACGGCACGCAGGAGCAGCGCGACCGGATCCTGCCCGCCATGGCGACCGGTGCGCAGGTGTGGGCGCAGGCGTGGTCGGAGCCGGAGGCGGGCAGCGACATCGCCGCGTTGCGCAGCACGGCGGTCCGCACCGACGGCGGCTGGCTGCTGTCGGGCCAGAAGACGTGGAGTTCACGCGCCAGTTTCGCCGATCGGGCGTTCGGGCTGTTCCGCACCGACTCCGGCGCCGAGCGGCACCGCGGCCTGACGTACTTCATGGCCGATCTGCGTGCCGAGGGGGTGACGGTCCGGCCGATCCCGCAGCTGGACGGCGAGCCCGGGTTCGCGGAGATCTTCTTCGACGACGTGTTCGTGCCGGACGAGGACGTGATCGGCGAAGTGGGCCAGGGGTGGCGGGTCGCGATGACGACGGCGAACAACGAGCGCGGGCTGTCGTTGCGCAGCCCGGGCCGGTTCCTCGCCGCGGCCGACCGGCTGGTCGACCTCTGGCGGGACAACGGTGCCTCACCGTCCACACAGGACAGGGTGGCCGACGCCTGGATCGGCGCCCGGGCGTACCAGCTGTACACCTTCGGCACCGTGAGCCGCTTGGCCGAGGGCGGCGAGCTGGGGCCGGAGTCGAGTGTGAACAAGCTGTTCTGGTCGCACCTCGACGTCGAGCTGCACGAGACCGCCCTCGATGTGCTGGGTCCCGCCGCCGAAACCGACCAGGCCTGGGTCGATGGCTACCTGTTCTCCCTCGCCGGGCCGATCTACGGCGGCACCGACCAGATCCAGCGCAACACGATCGCCGAACGGCTGCTGACGCTTCCGAGGGAGGCCCGCCGATGAGGTTCCTGCTCTCGCCGGAGCAACGGCAGTTCGCCGCGACGCTGCACGAGCTGCTGGGCGGGGCGGACACCGCGGCCGCCGCCCGCGCCTGGGCGGCGGGGGAGCACGCCCGCGGCCTCAAGCTCTGGCGCGGGCTCGCCGACGTCGGGGTCTTCGCCCTGCTGGTGCCCCAGGACCACGGCGGTCTCGGCGCCGGCCCGGCCGATCTGGTGGTCGCCTTCGAGGCCCTGGGCTACCACGCCGTCCCGGGCCCGCTCGTCGAGTCGGCCGCGGTCGCCCCGGCGCTGCTGACCGGGCACCGGCTCACCTCTCTCGCCGAGGGCGACCTCGTGGCCACCGTCGTCGCGCCGCCGGAGGTCCCCTTGGCCCTCGACGCCGACATCGCGGGGCTGGTCCTCGACCTCACCGGTGCGCACCTCACCGGCGCCGATGCCGGGCCCGTCCGCTCGATCGATCCGCCGCGGCGGTTGTTCCGGGTCCCGGCCGCGGCCGGGAGATCGGGCGGCACCGCGTTCGACCGCGGCGTCCTGGCCGTGGCCGCCCAGCTCCTGGGGGCGGGGCAGTGGCTCCTCGACAGCTCGGTGGCGTACGCGAAACAACGCAGGCAGTACGGCCGGGCCATCGGCGAGTACCAGGCGATCAAGCACCTCCTCGCCGACGTCGTCACCCGGCTGGAACTGGCCCGGCCGCTGCTCTACGGCGCGGCCGTCGCCGGGGAGACCTTCGCCCGCGACGTCTCGGCGGCGAAGGTCATGGCCGGGGACGCCGCGCTCCTCGCGGCGCGGACCGCCCTGCAGGTGCACGGCGCCATCGGCTACACGGCCGAGCACGACCTCGGGCTCCGGCTGACGAAGGTGCGGGCCCTCGCCGGGGCCTGGGGGACCGGGTCGTTCCACCGCGCGCGGGTCCTCCGATGACGGACCCGATGGAGACCGAGGAAGCCCGGGCGCTGCGGGACGCCGTCCGGGCCCTGCTGACGCGCCGATCGGGTCCGGAGGCGGTGCGGGCCGCGCTGGAGTCGCCGCTGGGCTACGACGACAAGCTGTGGTCGACGCTCTGCGAACAGATCGGCGTCGCCGCCCTGGCGATCCCGGAGCACTACGGCGGCGCGGGTGCCGGGCTCGCCGAGGCGTGCGTCGTGCTCGCGGAGCTCGGCCGGACGCTCACCCCCGCGCCGATGCTGGGCTCGGCGGTGCTGTGCGGCGAAGCGCTGCTTCGCACCGGGAACGACGAAGCGTGCGAGCGCCTGCTGCCGGGCATCGCCGCGGGCACCACCCTGGCGGCGCTGGCCTGGTCCGGCGCGGACGGCCGGTGGACCCCGGCCCTGAGCGCGTCGGACAGCGGGCTCGACGGCCGCGCCTGCTACGTCCTGGACGGCGACATCGCCGACGTCCTCCTCGCCGTGGCCCGCACGGACGACGGGTCCGGCCTCTTCGAGGTGCCGGTGGCGGAGGTCCGCCGGGAACGGGCCACGAGCCTGGACCCGGGCCGGCGCCTCGCGGTCGTCGAATGCGCTTCGACGCCCGCCCGCCGCCTCGACGTGGGCGGGTACGCCGAGCCGCTGCGGCAGCTGCGCGACACGGCGACGGTCGCCGTCGCCGCGGAGCAGGCCGGCGCGGCCGCGCGGGCGTTGGAGCTGACGGTCGAGTACACGAAGCAACGCCGCCAGTTCGGCCGCCCGATCGGGTCGTTCCAGGCGCTGAAGCACCGGATGGCCGACGTGCACGTCCACGTCGAAGCGGCCCGCTCGGCGCTCTACGCGGCCCTGGTGGACGGCGACGCCGAAGCGGTCGCGACCGCGAAGGTGGTGTGCGGCGAGGCCTTCGCCCACGCGGCCGCGGAGATGATCCAGCTCCACGGCGGCATCGCGATCACCTGGGAACACGACGCCCACCTGTACTTCAAGCGGGCGCACGGGACCGCCCTGCTCTTCGGCGAACCGGCGGGCTTCCCCGGCCCGCGGATCAGCCGGTGAGCCGGGCGGCCGAGCCGGGTAGTTCGGGGTTGGCTTCGGTCAGGTCGCGGCTGGCGCCGGGTCGTTCGCGGTCGGCTTCGGTCAGGCCGCGGGTGGCGCCGGGTAGTTCGCGGTTCGCCTCGGCCAGGCCGCGGGTGACCAGCCAACAGGCCCGGCAGCCGGCGACGTGCTCGGCGACCGCGTTCGCCCGGCGCGGCGGCAGCGCGCCGCGGACCCAGGCGCCCATCCGGCGGCGGGGTTCGCGGCAGCCCGGCTCGGCCGGCTCGGGCACCTGGACCTGCAGGTAGGCCTGCCGCAGCCCTTCCCGCGCCCGCATGGCCAGCGCCGCGACGCTGTTCGGCGACAGCCCGAGCGAGGGCGCCACCTCCGTCGGGGTGCCGCCCTCGGCCTCGGTACGCCACAGCACCGTCCGCCACCGGCCGGGCAGCGTGCAGTAGGCCGACCACACGAGCCGGGCGTTCGACCGGCGGAGGGCGAGTTCGTCGGCGCCTCCGGCGGGGGCTTCCGGGACCGTGGCCCGCAGCTCCACCCGGCTGCGCTGCTTGCTCCACCGCGACACCAGGTTGCGCAGGGTCACGACCAGGTAGGGCCGCAGGTCCCCGTGCGGCCCGCCGCCGGCGCGCACGACGGTCAGCACCCGGGCGAACGTCTCGGCCACGAGATCGTCCCGCTCCGCGGGCTGCCGCGCCCAGGCCCCGGCGGTCCGCCGGAGCGGCTCGGCGTGCCGGCGGAAGAGCCGCCCGGCGGCATCGAGGTCCCCGGCCCGCAGGGCGGCGAGCAGCACGGAGTCCGGCTCGTCGTCGGCTGGTTCCATGGCGGTCTCCCCGGGTCAGGCACGCTCCGTGACCCGGGGGTACCCAAAGTGAACGGCACAGTCGTGTCCGTCACCGTCGGTCGGCCCGATCGAGTGGTTGAACTCGGCCCGTCAGACCGCGAACACCTGGGCGTCGTCGGCGAAGGCCTTGAACTCCAGGGCGTTGCCGGCCGGGTCGAGCAGGAACATCGTCCACTGCTCACCGGCCTGGCCGGCGAAGCGGACGTACGGCTCGATCACGAATTCCGTTCCCGCCGCCCGCAGCCGGTCGGCGAGGGCCTGGAACTGCGGGACGGTGAGGATCAGCCCGAAGTGCGGCACCGGCACGTCGTGCCCGTCGACCGGGTTGTGGACGCGCTGCGGGCCCGCCGGAGCCAGGTGCGTGACGAACTGGTGGCCGTGCAGGTTCCAGTCGACCCAGGTGTCCGCGCTGCGGCCCTGCGCGAGGCCGAGGACCTCGCCGTAGAACCGCCGGGCGGCGGCCAGGTCGTCCACCGGCATCGCCAGGTGGAACCGGGGGATGGACGGGGTCATCGGTCTCCCTTCGCCGAAGCTCTTGTCTGAATGTTAACATTAAGACATGAGTGGTTCGTTGGTTCCCGCCCGGCGCCGTGGGCTGGCCGACGAGGTCGCCGACCGGATCCGTGACGCGATCTTCGACGGCGGCTACGCCCCCGGCAGCCAGCTGCGCGAGGTGGAGCTGGCGGAAGCGCTGGGCGTCAGCCGTGGGCCGGTGCGGGAGGCGCTGCTCAGGCTGGAGCGCGAAGGTCTCGTCCGCAGCGAGTGGCACCGCGGCGCCACGGTGACCACGCTGTCCGGCGAGGACGTCGCCGAGCTGGACAGCCTGCGGGCGGCTCTCGAGCACCTGGCCGTCGAGCTGGTCGTCGAGCGCGCCGGCGACGACGCCCTGGCCGCGATCGACGCCGTGGTGCGGCGCATGGAACGGGCGGCCGGCGAGCACGAAATGGTCCGGTGCGACCTCGAATTCCACGACGCCGTCTACGCGGCCGCCGGCCACCGGCGGCTGCTCGAAGCCTGGCACGCGATCCGCTCGCAGGTGCACCTGTTCCTGCTGACCCGGATCGGCGTCGCCACCGACGGCTACCTCGCGGGCATCCCGGCGGAACACCGCGAGCTCGTGGCGGCCCTGCGTGCCCGCGACCGCGAGACGGCGCTCGCGCTGTTCGCCGAACACCGCCGCCACGCCTTCGAAATCCTCAGTGGACGGACGCCCGCGGGCGTCAGAGCACCAGGTCCGCCGCCGTCCTGATCTCCTGGGCTTCGCTCGTCGACTCCAGGCCGCCGAGGGGATCGGCGGCCTCGAGGTCGCCGAACGACAGGCCGGTCAGCTCGGCGATCCGGCGGACCGGCACCTGATAGGTGCGGTAGGCGCCGTAATCGAACTCGACCGCCGCCTCCAGCCCGTGGATGAGCTCCTCCTGGCTCAGCAGGTACGCCGTCGCCGAGAGGGCGCCGCCGGATTTGACCATCGCGACGACCTTCCAGAACTGGCGCGGCAGCTGCACGCCGCGGTACCGGTCGTCGTCGGTGGCCAGGACCGGGCCGGTCACCACGCTGACCTTCAGGTCGAAGTTGTCCGCGTTGGTCAGCACGTAGTCCTCGAGCCCGGCCCAGGTCGTCTTGTTCTCGTTGAAGTCCTTGTGCTGCGGCGAGCAGTTCGTGAAGTGGAAGGTGTCGTCGTTGCCCAGCTGCGCGATCGGTTCCGTCGCGCCCCACGCCGGGTCGAGGCGGCGGACCAGGTGCCCGCGATCCAGGGGGTTGTCCCGGTAGATCTCCTCGCCGACCTGCTCGGTCACGGCCACGCGCGGGTCGAGCGACCAGTGGTCGGCTTCGCGCCGCAGCGCCCGGCTGGTGCGCCCGTCGATGTTGACCGCGGTGAACATCGCCAGGCGCCGTTCCTTGTGCATGACGACGCTGAAGTGGTGGTACGGCAGCACGTACTTCGGCTCGCCGGTGGCCTGCCGGTTGAGCGCGGCCAGCGGGACGAGCGCGTCGGACAGGCCCGGCAGCGGCACGGTGTGCCCGGGCAGGAAGGCCGGGTCGTACCCTTCGCGGTTCGAATAGTCGGGATCGATCCGCCCGGCGGCCGGTTCGGCGCGCAGCCGGATGTCGAACGGCATCGAGAGCGACAGGACCGGTGCGGCGCCGTCGGCGGCCGGCTGCGCACGCTCGGGGCGGGTGGCCAGCCGGTCGAGCAGCGCTTGCTGCGCCGGCGTGAACTTCCGGTCCCGCAGGAACTTCAGCAGCTTGCTGACCCGGATGCCTTCGTTGAGGAATCCGCCGTACTCGGCGTGGCCCGCCGCCGGGACGCTCGCGTGGTGCAGCGCCACGATCTCCCACTGGTCGTTGAACACCGGCGAGCCGGACGACCCGGGTTCGGTGTCGGTTTCGTAGTGCAGGAATTCCTCGAGGACGTCGACGACCCGGTTTTCCCGCAGCGCGATCTGTTTCTTGCCGCCACCGGGGTGCTGCACGATGGTGACGAAGTCACCGACGATCGCCTTGCCTTCACTGCCGATCAGCCGGTTGAACCCGAAGCGGCGCAATTCGTCGGCGGACGCCTTCACCGCGACCAGCGCGAAATCCAGCTCCCGGTCGGCGGCGAAGAAGCGGTCCGGGTCGAGGGCGAAGGCCCGCACCGGCCGGGGCAGGCCGTCGATGCCGTCCTGGTAGTCGAACTCGATGACGCTGAACCCGGCGGCCTCGGCGTCCGGCAGCACGTGGTGGTTGGTCAGCAGCAGCTCCGGCGACACCAGCGATCCCGTGCCGTAGCCGATCAGGCGGCCCTGGCCGGTGCGGATGTTCACCCGGCCGACGGCGGCCGACGCCGTGACGCCGCCTTCGAGGTAGCCCACGCCGAGCAGGTCGTTCGTGAGCACGATGCGTTCGAGGATCGCGCCGGCGGCCGTCATCGCTTCCGGGTCCCCGGCCGCGATCGCCGCCGGGCTCACCGGCCGGACGTCGGGGTAGTAGCGGCCGAGCCGGTCGATCCGGGTGGCGACCCGGCTCGGCTCGTCGGCCTCGGCGATCCCGCCGGGCTTGCGCAGCAACGCGATCTTGGCCTGCCGCTGCCCGGTGCGCTCGGCGGCCCGGGCGGCCGCGGCCTGCTCCTGTTCGGACTGCCGGTCTGTCTTGACGTCCACGATGCCTCCCGGCGGGCGGGGCGGAAACACCGCGTTAGTCGCGCGACCGGAGGGTGCGTTACACGATTCCCGGCGAGTCGCCGGGAATTCTTTTTCACGCCACTTCGCCGTTTTTTCGCGCGATGAAGGCTATTGTCGAAAATCACGCACCGGAAGCACGATCGCCGACGCGTGCGTGGGATCGTGGTGGACCTCCTGGTCCGCGGGGCGCAGCGTCACCGCGGTGGCGTGGGGTTCACCGGTGCCGGGATTCCGGGCGTAGCGCGGGAAAGCGCCGCTGGAGACCTGGACCCGGATGCGGTGCCCGCGCCGGAACCGGTGCGCCGTCGGCCACAGCCGGACCGTGACGGCGGCCAGTTCGGTCGCGTCACGCAGGCTGGTGAGGCCGTCGCAGACGTTGACCGAGCGGCCGTCCGGGCCGACGTCGCAGAGCCGGACGAAGACGTCGGCGAACCGCAGGCTCGACCGGAACCAGATCTCCGCGCTGACGTCCCCGATCACTTCGACGTCTTCGCCGAGCGCGTCGGTGGTGTAGGTGAGGACGTCGGCGCGGGCTTCGAGCGCCGCGTTGTCCACCCGGCCCGCGTCGGGCGCCATGCGCACGCCGCCGGCCGCGGGAGTCGGGTCGGCCGGGTCGTAGCGATAGCGGTCCGGCGCGGACTCGCTGGGGGCGCCCGGCGCCAACGTGCCGCCCGCCTGCAGGTGGAACCGTTGCGGCGCATAGCCTTCGGGCGGCCACGAAGCGAAGTCGCGCCAGGCTTCCTCGCCCATGACGAACAGCCGGACCGGCGCCCGCTCCGGGGGTTCCTCGCCGCGGGCGTGCGCGAGCCCGAAGTCGAGGGTTTCCCGGAGGGAGACGCTCGCGCCGACGAGCAGTTCGCCGGCGTGGGTCCACGGCCCGACCGTGAGCCGCGGCCGCCGTCCGGCGTCCTGCAGCGTCCGGAAGTCGCGGAGCTGGCCGGGCAGGAAGATGTCGTACCAGCCGCCGATCGAGCTGACCGGCACGGTGACGTCGGCGACGCGGTCCCGGTGGTCGACCGCCGCCCAGCGCGGGCTGGTTTCCGGGTGGGCGAGGACGTCCTGGATGTAGTCCGAGCGGTGGCCGATGGCGACGACGTCGGACTGGGCGAGGGGCAGCGTGTTCAGCGCCTGCTGCACCTTTTTCGCCTGGCTGCGCCGCCGGAGCAGCGCGAAGCGGCGCTCCTGGGTCGCGACCTGGACGCCCCAGCCGAACGGTGTCTCCAGCGAAAGGCCGTCTTCCCGCAGGAACTCCAGCGTCAGCCGCGACTCGGTGATGTGCGGGATCATCGCCTTGACCTGCGGCGGCAGCCGGTCGGCCACGGCCCACTGCACGTAGCCCAGGTAGCTGGCGCCGGTGAGCACGATCGCGTCGCCGAACCACGGTTGCTTCACGACCCAGTCGAGCGTCGCGAGGCCGTCTTCGCGTTCCTGCCGCAGCGGGTCGAAGACGCCGCCGGAGCCGAAGCCGCCGCGGGTGCTCTGCATCAGCACCTGGAAACCGCGCTCGGCCAGGGGACGCGCCAGGATCGCGCCGAAGGCGCCCTGCCGGCCGTAGGGACTGCGCACCAACGCGGTCGGCAGTCCAGCATCGCCGGTGCGGGGTGCCCACCGGTCGGCGAGCAGCTCGACGCCGTCGGCCATCGGGACGCGGAGGTCCCGCTGGACGACGAGGTTCCGCGTGCCGGGGGCGGGCAGCTTCAGCAGCCGCTCGAGCAGCTGGCTGATCGGGTTCACCGGGGCTCCTTCGTGATCATCGCCGTCACGACTCCGCGGATCCGCATCAGCCGGCCGGTGAACTCTTCCGGGTCGAGCGGCTCCGGCCCCTCGATGACCCACGTGTTGACGACCGCGGCGGCGCCGCCGGTCAGGAAGGCGGCCAGGTCTTCGACCCCGCGCTCGTCGAGCCGCCTGCCGAGCAGCCGGGCGGTGTGCTGCCGGTTGATCGGCAGGAACAGGCCGGTCAGTGCCTTGTTGAGGGCGAACGCGGACGAGCTGGTCAGCAGGGCGCGGTAGAACCGCCGGTGGGCGGCGAAGTGCCGACCCAAGGCGAGCATCGACGCCCGCTCACCGTCCGGCGTCCGGTCGTCGGGCAGGTTGTCCAGCAGTTCGCGCCGGACGAGGTCGAGGGCGGCCTCCAGCAGCAGCGTGTCGCGGTCGCCGAACTGCTGGTAGAGCACCTGGCGGCTGACGTCGGCCGTCTCGGCGATCTCGGAGACCGCGACGGCCGTGGAGTCGCGTTCGGACACGAGCTCGACCGCCGCCCGCATCAGCGCCGCGCGCGACCGGCGCACCCGCCGGTCCTTGGCGGGCGCTTCGGTGGTCCAGTCGGCTTCCACGGGTCCGATAATGGACAGGTGTCAAGAAAATAGCAAGTGTTGTTGATCGGGGGCGCACCTCGGGGATGCGAGGATGCGGCCATGTCTTCGACCATGCGGGCCTTCGTGCTCACCGGGCCGGGCGAGTGCTCGGTGCAGGAGGTCCCCGCGCCGCGGGCCGTCGCTGGTGAGGTCGTCGTCGACGTCGAGCGCGCCGGGGTGTGCGGCACCGACGTCGAGTTCTTCACCGGCGAGATGACCTACCTCCACCAGGGACACTCGGCGTACCCGATGCGGCTCGGCCACGAGTGGGCGGGCACGGTCACCGAGGTGGGGACGGGGGTGGACCCGGCCTGGCTCGGCCGCCGGGTCATGGGCGACACCATGCTCGGCGACCGGACGTGCCGCCGCTGCCGCCGGGGCCACCAGCACACCTGCGAGCGGCGCCAGGAGGTCGGCATCCGCGGCGGCCGGGCCGGCGCGCTGGCCGAACGGCTCGCCGTGCCCGCGTGGTCGCTGCACGCCCTGCCCGACGCGGTGGACGCCGTGCTCGGTGCCCTGGTCGAACCGGGCGGCAACGCCCTGCGCGCGGCCCGCGCGGCCGGCGCCGGCACGGGCGACCGGGCGCTGGTACTGGGACCGGGGACGATCGGCTTGCTCACGACGATGTTCCTGCGCGCGGCGGGCGCCGAGGTGCACGTGCTGGGCGTCGGTTCCCCGGACTTCGCCCGCAGTCTCGGCTTCGCGGACACGTGGACCCGGGAAACGCTGCCGGACCTGCCCTTCGACGCGGTCGTCGACGCGACCGGCGCGGCCGGCTCACCCGCGCTGGCGGTGGAACTGGTGGAACCCGCGGGCCGGGTCGTCTACATCGGACTGTCCGGGCAGCCCAGCCCCCTCGACACCCGCGCGCTGGTGCTGAAGGACGTCACGGCGGTCGGCGTCCTGTCCGGGTCGCCCGGCCTGGCCGAGACGATCACCGCGTACGCGAGCGGCGCCGTCGACCCGCGGCCGCTCGTGGCGGCGACCGTGGGCCTGGGTGAGGTCGGGGCCGTGCTGGCGGGAGAGCGGATCGGCGGCGCGGGGCCGAAGGTCCACATCGACCCGCGCCGCTGACCGGTCAGCGCGGATCGCCCAGGACATCCGCTCCGGCGGCGGACTCGGCGGCATCGCGCAAGCCCGCGCTTGTCGTCAGAGCTGCTTGAAGAACGCCAGCAGGGCCGCGTTCACCTCGTCCGGGCGTTCCATCTGGACCCAGTGCCCGGCGCCCGGGACGTCGACGACGCCACGCAGGTCGGCCGCGGCTTCGGCGATGCGGCTGCTGTCGGTGAACGCGCGGGTGAGGTCGCCGTCGCCGCACAGGTAGAACGCCGGCCGGGTGATCGGCGTGTCCCGCCACGCGGCCAGGAGCTCCCAGTTGCGGTCGATGTTGCGGTACCAGTTGAGCCCGCCGGTGAACCCCGAGCGGCCGAACGCCTCGACGGCGGCGTCGACGTCCTCCTCGCTCAGCCAGGCCGGCAGTGTCTCCGGCTCGGTGAAGCGGTCGAGGAAGCCCTCGCCGTCCCGGACGACCGGCTCGCCCGCGGTCCCGCCGAGCAGCTTGCGGAACGTCGTGCGCAGGTCCGCGCCGAATTCGGCCTCGGCGACGCCGGGCTGCTGGAAGTAGCTCTGGTAGAAGCCGTCGCCGAACCGCTCGCGCAGCAGGCTCAGCGGCGGGGCGGGGGCACGGAGGGCCGGCGGCACGCTGATCCCGGCGACGCCGCGGACGATGTCCGGGCGCAGGAGCGCGGTGTGCCACGCGACGGGCGCGCCCCAGTCGTGGCCCACCACGATGGCCTCCCGCTCGCCGAGGGCGTGGATCAGCCCGACGACGTCGCCGACGAGGTGCAGGAGCGTGTACTGGCTCGCGTCGGCGGGCGCGTCCGTGCCGCCGTAGCCGCGCTGGTCCGGTGCCACGACGTGGTAGCCGGCGTCGGCCAGCGGCGCCATCTGGTGCCGCCACGAGTGGGACGTCTCGGGCCAGCCGTGCAGCAGCAGCACCAGCGGGCCGGTGCCCTGCTCGGCGAGGTGCATGCGGAGCCCGCCGACCTCGACGGTCCGGTGCGTGAGCATTCGTGTCCCCTGTTCGCCGGTTGCGGTGTCCACTCCGGACCGTACGTCAGGACCCGCCGGGAGGCCCGCCCGCCTGCCGGGGCGAGGCGAGCGTCGTGGATCGGGTGCGGCCGCGCAGGGTGACGTCCCCGGTCGCCGTCCACCGGGCCGCCTCGTCCGGGGCCGCGGACTCGACGGCCGTCCACGAGGCGAGCAGCCGGCCGGGCGCGTTCTTGGCCAGTTCGGTCAGCCGGGCGGCTTCGTTGACCGGGTCGCCGATCACCGTGTACTCGAAGCGGCGCGGGTCGCCGACGTTGCCCGCGACCGCGTCCCCGGTCGCCACGCCGATGCCGGCCGGGCCGTCCGGCACCTCGGCGGCCAGCCGGCGGGCGATGGCGCGGCCGGCGGCCAGCGCGCAGGTGGCGTGGTCGCCGAGCGGCGCGGGCGCCCCGAACACGGCCAGCGCGGCGTCGCCGACGAACTTGTTGACCAGGCCGTGGTGCCGGTCGACCTCGTCGACCACCACCGCGAAGAACCGGTTGAGCAGGCCGACGACCTCCTCCGGCGGCCGGCTCGCGGCCAGCGCCGTCGACCCGACGAGGTCGACGAACAGCACCGAGACCGTGCGGACCGTGCCGCCCAGCCCGGTCGACGTGCGCATGGCCTCGACCGCGACCTCGTGGCCGACGTGCTTGCCGAACAGGTCGCGCAGCCGTTCGCGTTCGGCCAGCCCGGCCGTCATGTCGTTGAACCCGGCCTGCAGCAGGCCGAGCTCGGTGCCGTCGTAGACCGGGATTTCGACGGCGAAGTCCCCGGCGCGCACCCGTCCGAGCGCGTCGCGCACCGACGAGATCGGGTTGACCACCGAGCGGGCGGTGAACACGGTGACCAGCAGCCCGAAGCACAGCACGACCAGCCCGAGCGCGATCACCGACACGGCGAGCTTCGTGGTGGAGACGTCGCCGCGCACCCAGGCCAGCACCGCGGTGACGACCAGCCCGGCCACCGGCACCCCGGTGCCCAGGCACCAGAACAGCAGCATCCGCCGGTTGACACCGCCGTTGACCGGCCGCGGCGGCGTGGTGCCCGCCAGCGCCAGCGCCGCGTACGGCCGCAGCGCGAACTCGCCGAAGAGGTAGGCGATCGCGCAGACGACGACCGCGGCGAACGCGACCACGAGGAACTCGGTGAGGACGACCTCCGGCTGCACGAGCGCCGCGAGCCCGCCGAAGACCAGCGTCGCGATACCCCACAGCACGGCTTGCACGAACGTCAGCCGCAACGGGACGCGCAGGCTCGCGGCGCGCTCGGCGTCGGTCGGACGTCGTCCGTCGGCCGCCCAGCGCAGGGTCCGGAGGGCGCCGCGGGTGCCCCACAGCGTACCGGCGACGACCGCCGAAACGACGTACACGGGTACTGCGACCGCCGTGACGCGGACCAGCTCGCCGGACATTCCGGGCGCCGGCATGAGCAGTGCCGCGAGTCCGACGACGACCAGCGCGCCGATCACGTTGGTGGCGATCAAAGCGGCCGTGAGCAGGCCTTGGACGCGCCGGCGCAGCGCCGTGGCGTGCTGGTCCAGCGGTCCGAGCAGGCCGGAGCCGAACGGCTTCGCCGGGGCGCGTCCTGGGTTCACCATTTGAGTGTACGGCCGTTCACTGAATTGCCCGGAGACGGGTGCCGGGAGTATGTGTTACGGTTGGTAACAGTGAACTTCGGTAACACCTGACGAGGAGGTCGGTCGTGACGAGCATCAGCGAATCGGGCGTGTCGGACCGGGAGACCGTGGCGCGACGGCTGCTCGACTCGTCGGAGCAGCTGTCCTACGACCCCGTCAAGGAGGTCGACTGGGAGACGCCGCTGGACACCGGCTACCACGGCGCGAGTCCGGAGTGGAGCACGCTCTACGGCACCTCCTACTGGGCCGACATGACTCCGGAGCAGCAGCGCGAGCTGACCCGCCAGGAGGCGGCGTCGGTGGCCAGCACCGGGATCTGGTTCGAAATGATCCTGCAGCAGATGGTGCTGCGCGACTTCTACGCCAAGGACCCCACCGACCCGGCGTTCCAGTGGGCGCTGACCGAGATCGCCGACGAGTGCCGCCACTCGATCATGTTCGCCCGCGGCGCGGCGAAGCTGCGGGCGCCCGCGTACCGGCCGCGCCGGTTCGTCGTCGAACTGGGCCGGGTTTTCAAGGCCACCGCGAGCGGGGAGGCCGCCTACGCGGCGATCCTCGTCGCCGAAGAGGTCCTCGACGTCATGCAGCGCGACTGGATGCGCGACGAGCGGGTGGTCCCGTTCGTGCGCACGATCAACAACATCCACGTCGTGGAGGAGTCGCGGCACATGAAGTTCGCCCGCGAGGAGACCCGCGAGCGGCTCGAGGGCGCCGGGTGGCTGCGGCGGCAGATCAACGGCCTGGTCGTCGCGATCGCGTCCTACTTCATCGTGACGAGCATGGTGAACGGCAAGGTCTACGAGAACGCCGGACTGGACGGCAAGCGCGCGCGGCGCGAGGCGAAGGCGAACGAGCACCACAAGTCGATGCTGCGCTCCAGCTGTTCCGGGCTCATGGAGTTCCTGCACTCGGCCGGGCTGCTGACCAAGCCCTCGCTGTGGTTCTACAAGCGGGCGAACCTGATCTGACATGGCGTTCGCGATCACCCAGACCTGCTGCACCGACGCGACCTGCGTGTCGGTCTGCCCGGTCAACTGCATCCACCCGACGCCGGACGAGCCGGACTTCGGGACGACCGACCTGCTCTACATCGACCCGGCCACCTGCATCGACTGCGGCGCCTGCGCCGACGCCTGCCCGGTCGACGCGATCTTCCCGGCCGCCGAGCTGACCGGGCCGCTGCGGGCGTACGAGGAGATCAACGCGGAGTACTACGTGGGCCGGGACGTCCTGGCGGACGTTTCGGTGGCGCCGAACTTCCACCGGTGGTCCCCGCCGTCGTTCGCGCGAGTGCTGCCGAGCGACTTCGCGCCCTTGGACGTCGCCGTCGTCGGCACCGGTCCGGCGGGGATGTACGCGGTGGAAGACCTGCTGCTGCACACGAACGCCCGCGTGACGCTGGTCGACCGCCTGCCGGTGGCCGGTGGGCTGATCCGCTACGGCGTCGCGCCCGATCACCCGTCGACGAAGAAGATCGGCGAGACGTTCGCGCGGTTCCACGACCACCCGCGGCTGCGCCTGCGGCTCGGCGTGACGGCCGGCCCCGGGCTGGCCGATCGCCACGACGCGGTGATCTACGCGGTCGGGGCGACGGAGGCCCGGCGCCTCGGCGTCCCGGGCGAAGACCTGCCCGGCAGCCTCCCCGCCGCGACGGTCGTGGGCTGGTACAACGGCCACCCGGACGTCGAGCCGGACGCCGTCGACCTTTCGGCGGAGCGCGTGGTCGTCGTGGGCACCGGCAACGTCGCCCTGGACGTCGCCCGCATCCTGACGGCGGAACCGGAGGCCCTCGCCGGGACGTCGATCGCGCCGGAAGCGCTGGCGCGCCTGCGATCGGCCAAGGTCCGCGAGGTGGTGGTGCTGGCCCGCCGCGGCCCGGAGACGGCGGCCTACACGCGACCGGAGCTGTTGGCCCTGGCGGCCCGCGGCGGCCTGGTGGTGGACGCGCACGACCCGCGTACCGCGGCGGCGATCGACAGCGCCTCGCCGGGCGAGAAGGCGGCGTGGCTACGCGGGGTGCCGCGCGAGAAAGTCGACTGGTCGACACCGCCCCTGGAGGGCCGTCGCATCGTGCTGCGCTTCCACTCGGCACCGGTGGCGTTCGAGGGCGACACCGAGGTCCGCGAGGTGGTGGCATCGGGCCCGGAGGGTGACGTCCGGATCGCGGCGGCCCGGGTGGTCCGGGCGGCGGGCTTCCGCGGGGTCCCGGTGCCGGGGCTGCCGTTCGACGACGAGGCGGGGACGGTCCCGAACGAGGAGGGCCGGGTCACCGGGCGGCCGGGGGCGTACGTGGCGGGCTGGATCAAGCGCGGGCCCTCGGGCGGGATCGGCGCGAACAAGGCATGCGCACGGGAGACGGTGGGAGCGCTGCTGGAGGACGCGGTGACCGGGCGGCTGCCGGTGCGGCGCCGGGGTGCGAGGTTGTTCGGCCGGGCGTGAGTTGCTGCGGGTGCGGCGGGGGGTGCGAGGTTGTTCGGCCGCGGCTGAGTTGCGCGGGTGCGGGGCAGGGGAGCGGGTTATTCGGCCGCGGCTGAGTTGCCGCCGGTGCGGCGGCGGGGAGCGAGGTTGCGCGGCTGCGCTTGAGTTCCGCGGGTACGGGGCAAGGGAGCGGGTTGTTCGGCCGCGGCTGAGTTGCCGCCGGTGCGACGCAGGGGGCCGAGGCGAAGCCGGCCAGGCCGGGTGGTGGCCGGAAACCTTGGTGGGAAACGGCTTCCGGCCGCTCTCGGCGCAGGGCGGCCGCGTGGCTACCGGCACCAGTGCGGGCCGGTCGTCCAGCCCGGCAACCGCCGTCCCGAACCGCCCGGGAGGGTGCCGTCCGCCGAGAACCTCGCGCCCTCCACCACCGCGGCCAGGCCCGTCACCGCCGGGCCGAATCGCTCCGCCAATCCCGCCTGCGTCACCAGCTCACCCAGCCGCGCGACCGCGGCCCGCTGCTCCTCCTCGGTGCAGAAGCTCAGGAAGAAGATCGCCTGCCGCCTGCGGCGCCGGGCAGCGGAGCCAGGCGCAGCCGGTGCAGCAGCGGCCGCAGCTCGGCGACCAGGTCCAGGGCGGCCTCGGCGTGCCCGTGGCCGAGCAGCCAGGCGACCACGGGGAGCGCGGCGTCCTCCGGGACCTCCACGCGGTAGGCCTCGGTGGCCAGGGCCGTGCGCCGGGCGGCGAGCCCGGCGTCGGTGAGGTACCCGAGGTTGACGCGCTCGCGATCGGTGGTGCCCCGCGTGCCGCCGGGCACGGCGGCGAGTTCCTCCGGGCGCACCGGCACCTCGGCGAGGTACCGGCCGGTGGCGAACCCGCCGTGCGCGACCTCGAGGGTCACCCACGCCGGGGTGTCCGCGACCGGGGTACGCGAGCCGATCGCCGGCGACCCGCCGGTCATGCCGGCGAGCACCGCGTGCCACCGGTCGGCCTTGGCGAGGGCACGACGGCGAACCGTGGCGTCCTCTGTGGACGAAGCCGTGCGCAGCGCTCGTTCGAGCTGCCCGTAGGCGTAGCCGGGTGCCGCCTCCTGTGCCATGTGGACTTCCCCTAGCGCTACGAGACTTGGAGGCAGGAATCGAACCTGCGCCTTCCGTTCCGAGCCGGGCGTTCCGCCGCTGATCCACTCCATGCGATTTTCCCGGACCGGCAACGCTCCGGGACGTCACGGCCCGGGACCCGCTTCGCGGCCGCGGGCGACCGCGCCGGGCGGCGGCGAAGTCCGGGCTGCCGAGAGCCGCGGGCGAGGCTAGAATAAATACGAATCAAAGTCACGTTCAGGTTGGAGGCCGCATGACCGGCCCGGAGCCGATCGAAGCGGGTGTCCGCCTGCGCCGGGTGCCGCGCCAGGCACGCTCGCGGCAGAAGCTGGCCCAGGTACTGGCGGCCGCCGACCGGCTGCTCGCCGCGGACGGCGTCGAGGCGCTGACGACCACCCGCGTCGCCGCCGAGGCCGGCGTCTCGGTGGGTGCGCTGTACCAGTACCTGCCGGACCGCGACGCCATCACCGAGGCGCTGGGCGAGGTCTACCTCGCCCGCCTGGAAGACCTCATGACGTCGTTCGCCGAGCGCGCGGCCGAGGAGACCTGGGCGGATCCCGTCGGCCTGCTCGTCGACGCCTTCGCCGGGCTCTACCGCGCCGAGCCCGGATTCCGCGCGCTGTGGTTCGGCCGCGGCCTCACCGACGGAACCCGGGAAGCCGACCTCGCGCACAAGCGCGTGATGGCCACCGGCGTGCACCGCATCCTCGTCGCACAGCACCTCCTGCGCGACGACTACGAGGCCGCGGTGGCGTGCCGCACGGCGTTCATCGCCGCCGACGCCGTGATCCAGGAGGCCTTCCGCCTCGACGGCGCCCCCGAACTCCTGGAGCCGGTCAAGACGATGCTGCGGGCGTACCTGGGGCAGCAGCCCCGGCCATAGCCCGGGTCAGCCCTTCCGGTCCCGGTAGGCGCGGGTCTTCATCCGGTTCCCGCAGCCCGCCGTGGAACACCACCGGGCGTGGTGTGGCTTGCTGTGGTCGTAGAACACCCAGCCGCAGTCCGGAGCGCCGCAGGACTTCATCCGCTGCCACGAACCGTCCGCGGCAGTGCGCACCGAGATCTGGACCGCGCCGGGCTCGGTGGGGGAGCACCTCGCCCTGGTCGTCGACGGCGGGGTGGTCAAGACGGTCTAGCCGGTGGTGGCGACGAGGAATTCCTCGCCCCGTACCACCCGGAGCCCGTCGGTGCGGCCCGCGAAGTACCGCTCGTCGAGCTCGGCACCCGAGACGTGGGAAACCTCGCGGAACCCGGCCGCTCGAGCCATTGTCAGCATTTCCGCGGGGGAGAACGAGCTGACGAACGGTGTCCCCGCCGCCTCCGCCCGGCGAGCGGTGGCCCGGTGGCGGGCGCGTTCGCCCTCGTCGAGGAGGCCGGCCGGCAGCATGAACGTCATCGCCAGCGTGGAGCCCGGGGCGAACCCGGCGATCCGGCGCAGCGTGGCCGCGTTCGCCTCCGCCGTGAGGTACATGCTGACGCCGGTGGACGCCACGACCGCCGGTTCGCCCGGCGCGAAGCCCGCGGCCGTGAGCCGGTCCCACCACGACGCCGTCTCGAAGTCGACCGGCACGAAGTGCAGCCAGTCCGGCACGCCCACGCCGAGTTCCGCCAGCCGGGCGCGCTTCCAGGCCTGCGGGCCCGGCTGGTCCACTTCGTACACCCGCAGCCGGGACGCGATTTCCGGGCGCCGCTGGGCGAAGGTGTCCAGCCCGGCCCCGAGGATCACGTACTGGCCGACCCCCCGGGCGGCCTGCTCGGCGACCAGGTCCTCGACGAACCGCGCCCGGGCCACCATGCCGGCCCGGTAGCGGCCCGCGGTGGCCGGGTCCATGTCGTCGCGGGCACGCCAACCGTCTCCGGGATCGGCCAGCCGCAGGCCCAGTTCGTCGGCGAAGACGTGCGGCGGCGGGTCGACGGCGACGTGCAGGGCCCGCCACAGGGCCGTGCGCACCGCCGTGCTGTCCGGCGCGGCCACGTCAGGCCGCGCCCGGTGCCGACAACGTCCACGTTCGCCCGTCGGGGTCGCGGACGGTCATTTCCCTTGTCCCGTAATGGGTTTTCTCGAACGGTGTGACCACCTCCACGATGTCGCCGGCCTCGAACTCGTCCGCGTTCGGGACCTTGAACACGATCTGCGTCCGCGGCTCCTGGCTCTCGGGCACCTCGGCGATGAACAGCCAGGGGCCGTCGCCGTTGCGCAGCTGCCCGGAGTTGTGGTCGGTCGCGAATTCCAGCTCGTAACCCAGCGCCTGGAAGAACTTGGCCGCTTTGCCCCAGTTGTGCGTCTCCAGGTACATCGCCTCGATGCCCTCGGTCGTCATATCAGTGCTCCTCTTCGGGATCGGTCGCGAGGTAGGCGCGCAGCGCTTCGGCGACGAGCGCCGAGAGCGACTGCTCGGTCTCGACGGCCCGGTGCTTGACCTGCCGGATCAACCCGATCGGCAGGTACACGTTGAACTGCTTGACATCGTCATCACCCACCAGCACAGGCTAGCATGCTAGCAAGCTAACTCCGCAAGTCCCGCCGTCCGCCTCTTGACGTCACGCCCTGCCGGGGTCAAGAATCCAGCCGTATTTGTTAGCGCTAACACTCCTCGACGACGAAGTCGGAGCCATGCCATGAAGCTGCGCCTCGGATTGACCGCGCTCGTGCTGATCGCCGGCGTCGTCCCCGGCTTCGGGACCGCCGCGGCGAGCACGACCGCCGCCGAGGCGGCCGTCCCGCCGCCGGCGATGGGCTGGGCGTCGTGGAACACCTTCGCCGCCAAGATCGACTACAACACGATCAAGGCGCAGGCCGACGCGCTCGTGTCGGCCGGGCTGAAGGACGCCGGGTACCGCTACGTCAACATCGACGAAGGCTGGTGGCAGGGCACGCGCGACAGCGCCGGCAACATCACCGTGGACACCGCCGAATGGCCGGGCGGGATGAAGGCGATCGCGGACTACCTGCACGGCAAGGGACTCAAGGCCGGGATCTACACCGACGCCGGCCGCGACGGCTGCGGTTACTACTTCCCGACCGGGCGGCCCGCGGCGCCCGGGAGCGGCAGTGAAGGCCACTACCTGCAGGACATGCTGCAGTTCCAGCGCTGGGGCTTCGACTTCGTCAAGGTCGACTGGTGCGGCGGCGACGCCGAAGGGCTCGACCCGAAGAGCACCTACCAGGCGATCAGCGACGCCAACAAGGCCGCGACCGCGCAGACCGGGCGTTCCCTCACGCTTTCGATCTGCGACTGGGGCAAGAAGAATCCGTGGAACTGGGGTGCCGGGACGGCCCCGATGTGGCGCACCAGCACGGACATCATCTACTACGGCCAGACGGCGAACCTCGGCCAGGTGCTGACCAACTTCGACCAGGCGCAGCACCCCGTTTCGCAGCACACCGGCTACGTCAACGACCCGGACATGCTGACCGTGGGCATGCCCGGCCTCACCGACGCGCAGGCGCGCACGGAGATGAGCCTGTGGTCGGTTTCGGGGGCGCCCCTTCTGGCGGGCAACAACCTCGCGACGATGAGCGCGGCCACGAAGGCGATCCTCGCGAACCGGGAAGTCATCGCCGTCGACCAGGACCCGCGCGGCCTGCAGGGCGTCAAGGTCGCCGAGGACGCCGCCGGGCTCCAGGTCTACTCGAAGGTCCTCAGTGGATCCGGCAAGCGCGCGGTGGTCCTGCTGAACCGGACGTCTTCGGCGGCGACGATGAACGTCCGCTGGGCCGACCTCGGCCTGACGCCGGCCACGGCCCGTGTCCGGAACGTCTGGGGCGCCGCCGATGCCGGTACCTTCGCCACCGGCTACAGCGTGAACGTCCCGGCCGGCGACTCGGTGCTGCTCACCGTCCGGGGCGCCGATGCGGCGCCGGCGACCTACCCGGCCAACGGCTCCCGGTTCACCGGCGTCACCGCCGCCGCGACCGGTCTCGCCGTCGCGACGTTCTCCTACAGCGCGACGAGCACGCAAACGGCCACCCTCGCCGTGAACGGCCAGCAGCCGACCGTCCTCGCCTTCCCGGCCACCGGCGGAACGCCGAAGACCGTCTCCGCCGTCGTGTCGCTGGGCAAGGGGAACGCCAACACCCTGACCTTCTCCGGCACTCCGCCGCAGCTGTCGGACGTCTCGATCCTGCCCCTTCCCGGCAGCACCGGCGTCCAGCTCGCCGGTGGTCAATCCGGACGGTGCGCCGACGTCGACGACAACGGCATCACCAACGGGATCCAAGCACAGCTCTGGGACTGCGCCGCGGGCCTGAACCAGACCTGGGCGCCGGTGCGCGGGCAGCTCGTCGTCAACGGCACCAAGTGCCTCGACGCCTACGACAGCGGGACGGCGAACGGCACCGCCGTGGTCGTCTGGGACTGCAACGGCCAGCGCAACCAGCAGTGGACGTTCAACGCGAACGGGACGATCACGAACGCGGTGTCCGGCCTCTGCCTGGACGCGAGCGGCGCGGCCACCGCGAACGGCACGAAGCTCATCCTCTGGGCCTGCAGCGGCGGCACCAACCAGCAGTGGACCCGGCGTTAGGCCGTCGATTCCCGGATGACCAGCCGGCACGGCCGGGTGTGCCGGCCGGGGGAGGGCTCGCCGTTGATCGCCGCCAGCAGGCGGTCGGCGGCGGTCCGCCCGAGTGCCTCCAGTTCCATGTCGACGCTGGTCAGCGGCGGCTGGCAGCCCAGGGCCATGACGTCCCAGTTGTCGAAGCCGACCAGGGCGACGTCGCCGGGCACGCGGCGGCCGGCCGCCCGCAGCGCGTCGGCGGCGCCGCGGGCGATCTGATCGCTGCCGCAGAAGACGGCGTCGAAGCCGGTGCCCGCGCCCAGCAGCATCCGCACCGCCTGCCGGCCCCACGCCTCGCTCCACTCGCCGAACATCGGGGCCCCGGCCGGGTCGAGCCCGGCCTCGGCGAGCCGGCCGGCGGCGGCCGTCGCGCGCACGGTCGCCGAGTGGTGCCGCTCGGGGCCGGTGATGTGGGCGATGCGGCGCCGTCCGGTGGCCAGGAGGTGCTCGACGGCCGTGCGCGCCCCGCCGGCTTCGTCCGGCACGACGGAACAGTCGTGCGGGTCGGCCGAGCTGATGAAGGCGTACACGACCGGGATCGGCAGGTCCGCGCCGATCGGCGGACGGGCCTGGGTCCGGCGGCCGGTGACGATGATGCCGTCGACCCGGCGGGACAGCAGCGTGCGCAGGTAGTACTGCTCGCGGATCGGGTCGTCGCGGGCGTCGCAGAGGAAGACCGACATCTCCCCGGCGCCGAGGGCGTCCTCGGCGCCCATCATCAGCGGGATGCTGAACCGGCCGATCGTGTCGGTGGTGATCATGCCGACGGTGTAGGTGCGCCCGGAGTTGAGGGTCACCGCCGCGCGGTTGGGCTGGAACCCCAGCTGCTCGGCCGCCGACAGCACCCGCTGCCGGGTCTCCGCGCGCAGTGACCCGCGGCCGTTGAGGGCCTTCGACGCGGTACCGACCGAGACGCCCGCGAGCAGGGCGACCTCGCTGATCGTGGCCGGCTTCGCAACGGCGCCGGGAGTTTCCGAAAGTTTCCGCGGGGGCATGGTGGCACAGTACCTCCGCCGACGGCCGCGACCCAACGAAACCCCGCAGACTACGGCAAACAGCCCCTTGACGTGCTGATCGATCGGCCCTAGCTTGAGTCGGAAACCGGTTTCTGAAAGTTTCCTGGTTTTTCTTCGACACCGTTTCTTCGACACCGCAGGCGGCGGCCTCCCGTTAGGAGAGAGTCGATGACTTCGCACATCCGGACCACGGCACGGTGGGGGCGTGCCGCAGCCGCCGTCGCCGGCGTACTCGTCCTCGCGGCCTGCCAGAGCGGGCCGTCCGGGGCGGCCGCGGGGGACACCGCGAGCGTGGACGACGGCACCACGATCACCATGTGGACCCGCTCGCCGACGGCGACCTTCAGCCAGACGCTGATCGACGCCTACAACGCGAGCCACAAGAACAAGGTGAAGCTGACCGTCTTCCCGGCCGACTCCTACCAGCAAAAGGTCGGCACGGCCGCGGGCGCGAAGCAGCTGCCGGACCTCTTGGCGGCCGACGTCGTCTACGCGCCCAACTACGCGGCCAAGGGCCTGTTCCTCGACCTCACCGCCCGGGTGACGCAGCTGCCGTTCAGCGGCAGCCTCGCGGCGGCGCACATGAAGGCGGCCACCGCCGGGGGCAAGCACTACGCGGTACCGCACGACATCGACCTGTCCGCGGTCTTCTACAACAAGGTCCTGTTCACCCGGGCCGGTCTCGATCCGGAGAAGCCACCGTCCACGTTGGACGAAATCGCGGCCGACGCGCGCAAGATCGCCGCGCTCGGCGGGGACACCAAGGGCTACTTCTTCGGCGGTGCCTGCCCGGGCTGCCAGCTGTTCACCAGCTGGCCGATGATCTGGGCCTCCGGCGGCACGGTGCTCAACGACCAGGGCACCGCGGCCACGCTCGACAGCCCCCAGGCGGGGAAGGTCTACTCCTGGCTCCGCCAGCTCTACGCCGACGGTGTCGTGCCGGCGTCGGCGAAGAACGAGTCCGGGCCCACCTGGACGCAGTCCTTCCTCGACGGCAAGATCGGCATCCAGCCGATGGGCGCGACCGCGTTGCAGGGCATGAAGGAAGGGCCGGACCTGCAGGTCGGGGTGGCCCCGATCCCCGGGCTGACCGGCGGCAGCTCGTCCTTCGTCGGCGGGGACGTGCTCGGCATCGGCGGCAACAGCACGCACGCCGCGGCCGCGTGGGACTTCATCGCCTGGACGCTGTCGGACCAGGCGCAGGTCGACGTCGTCGCGAAGAGCAAGAACATCACCGTCCGGTCCGATCTCGCGGACAACACCTACGCCAAGCAGGATCCGCGGCTCGGGGTGTTCAACCGGCTCGCGAGCCAGGGCCGGACGCCGA
Source organism: Amycolatopsis sp. NPDC058278 (assembly GCF_042881395.1). NCBI lineage: Bacteria > Bacillati > Actinomycetota > Actinomycetes > Pseudonocardiales > Pseudonocardiaceae > Amycolatopsis > Amycolatopsis sp. NPDC058278. Next base: position 71,500 of record NZ_JBHVXZ010000034.1, read on the forward strand.
TCTCGGTCAACTTCGGCAAGACGTTCAACGACACGAACGGGCCGTGGACGGCGACGGTGATCGACGCGGTCTTCGGCAGCGGTGATGCCGGATCGATCCTCAAGCAGCACAACGCGGCCGTGACCGAGTCCCTCGCCGGCGGCAGCTGATCATGGTGTCGCTGGTGTCCCCGCGGGTGTCGGCGCCGGAGGCCCCGGCGCCGGCACCCCGCCGCCGCGGCTCGATCGCCCGGGGCCGTCGCCGGCTGGGGATCGCCTACGCCGCCCCGATGGCCGTGCTGGTCGCCGTCTTCTTCGTCATCCCGCTCGGGCTGATGCTGTGGATGTCGGTCAGCCACTGGCCGCTGGTCGGCGCGTCCTACCCCAACGGCGTCGAGAACTACGACGCGCTGAGCGACCCGCTCTTCCTGCGCGCGGTCTGGTTCACGCTCAAGTACACGCTGGTCACGACCGTGGTGCTCAGCCTGGTCGCCTTCGGGCTGGCGCTGCTGGTGCAGCACGACCGGCGGGGTACGGGCTTCGCCCGCACGGTCTTCTTCCTGCCCAGCGCCGTCGGCCTGGCGTCGACGAGCCTGCTGTTCTACGGCCTGTTCAACACCGACTCGTCGGCGTTGAACCACCTGGTGGACTTCCTCGGACTGGGCCGGGTGGACTGGCTCGGCTCCGGCGGCAGCGCGCTCGGCTCGACGGTCGGGATGATCACCTGGCGGTTCGCCGGGTTCTACATGCTGATCCTGATGACCGGCCTGCAGGGCATCGACCCGGCGCTGTACGAGGCCGCGCGCATCGACGGCGCGAACCGGTGGCAGATCCTGTGGCGGGTGACGCTGCCGCTGCTGCGGCCGACCCTCGCCCTGGCGATGGTGCTGTCGCTGACCGGCTCGCTGCTGGCGTTCGACCAGTTCTTCATCCTCACCGGCGGCCGCCACGACACGGCCACGGTCGTCATCGACATCTACCGCGAGGCGTTCCTGTCGCAGGACCTGGGGCGCGCGGCCGCGGTTTCGGTGGCGACACTCGCCGTGCTCATCGTCCTCAACGTGGCCCAGCTGCGCCTGATCCGCCGGGAGGGGAAGTGAACCGGTTCCGGGCCGCGGGCCTGCACGTCACGAGTGCCGCCCTGGTGGTGCTGTTCCTGCTGCCGCTGCTGTGGACGCTCTACTCGTCGCTCAGCGGGCGGGAAGCCGGCGACTCGGGGACCGACAACTACCGGCGGCTCGCCGGCTACGGCAGCGGCCTCGGCACCTACCTGGTCAACACGACCGTGGTCGCGCTGGTCGCGGTGAGCGTCACGGTGGTGGCGACCACGCTCGGCGGCTACGCGATGGCCCGGCTCGCCTTCCCCGGCCGCACCCTGCTGTTCCTGGTCACCCTGGCCATCCTGATGGTGCCCTACACGACGATCCTGGTCCCGCTCTACATCCTGCTCGGCTGGCTCGGCCTGCAGAACTCGCTGCTCGGCCTCGGCCTGGTGATGGCCGTGCTCCAGCTGCCGTTCGGCCTGTTCATGATGCGCAACTCCTTCGAAGCCCTGCCGGTGGAACTCGAAGAGGCGGCGCTGATCGACGGCTGCTCGATCGGCGGCGCGCTGCGAAGGGTGCTGCTGCGCGGCGTCCTTCCCGGCGTCGTCACCGTGGCGCTGTTCTCGTTCCTGGCAGCTTGGAACGAGTTCGTCGCCCCGCTGATCTTCCTCACCGACGGCGAGAAGTTCACCCTGCCGGTCGCGCTGTTCAACCTCCAGTCCGGCAGCCTCGGTTCGGTCGACTTCGGGGCCCTGCAAGCGGGAGTGGTGGTCTCCGCCCTGCCGTGCGTGGCGGTCTTCCTCGTCCTGCAGCGGTACTACGTCCGCGGCTTCACCTCGGGAGCCCTCAAGGGCTGAGAAGGAGCACTCGATGACCGAACGCATCCTCGGGCCCGTCCACCCCACGTCCGCCGCGAAGTCGGCGTTGCGGCCGCTGTTCCTCGGCGCCACCGCCTTCGCACCGGACAGCCTCCTGGGCGGCTGGCAGGCGCGCAACGCGAACCGGACCCTGCCGCACTGCGTGGAGCAGCTCGACGCGGCGGGCGCGCTGGACAACCTCCGCCGCGTCACCGGCGAGGTCGACGGCGACCGCCGCAACATGTGGTTCTCCGACTCCGACGTCTACAAGACCCTCGAAGCCGCCGCCTGGCAGCTCGGCCGCGACCCGGGTGACGCCGAGCTCCGCGCGTTCCTCGACACCACCGCCGCCCTGGTGGCCAAGGCCCAGGAGGACGACGGCTACCTGAACTCCTACTTCAGCGTCGACAAGCCGGACCTGAAGTGGCGGGAGCTGCACTGGAGCCACGAGCTGTACTGCGCGGGCCACCTGATCCAGGCCGCCGTCGCCGCCGCCCGCGCCGGGGTCGGCGCCCAGCTCGTCACGGTCGCCCGGCGCTTCGCGGACCTGATCGTCGAGCGGTTCGGCAGCGTCGACGACGTCGACGGGCACCCGGAAATCGAGACGGCGCTGGTGGAGCTGTACCGGGTGACCGGGCACCGGCCGTACCTCGACCTGGCGCTGCGCTTCCTCGACCTGCGCGGGCACGGCCTGCTCGACGGCGAGCGGTTCGGCTCGCGGTACCTGCAGGACCACGTGCCGGTCCGCGCGGCGGACGAGGTCGCCGGGCACGTCGTGCGCCAGCTGTACCTGCTGGCCGGCGTCGTGGACGTCGCCGTCGAGACCCGGGACGACGCGCTGCTGGAGTCGGCCCGCCGCCTGTGGGCCGACGCGTTCGGGGCCAAGACCTACCTCACCGGGGCCCAGGGCTCCCGCCACCGCGACGAGGCGTTCGGCGACCCGTACGAGCTGCCGCCCGACCGGGCCTACGGCGAGACCTGCGCCGCGATCGCGAGCTTCCAGTGGAACTGGCGGCTGCTGCTGGCCACCGGCGAGGGCAAGTACGCCGACGAGATGGAACGCGCGCTGTACAACGCGATCGCCGGGTCGACCGCCCTCGACGGCACGCACTTCTTCTACTCCAACCCGCTGCACCTGCGGACCGGTCACGACGGCTCGCACGAAGACGCCCCCTCGCAGCGCCTGCCGTGGTACTCGTGCGCCTGTTGCCCGCCCAACCTCGCCCGGCTGGTCGCCTCGCTGTCCGGCTACGTGGCGACCACCGATCCCGGTGGCCTGCAGGTGCACCTGTACGCCGCCGGGACGATCCAGACCACTGTGGACGGTGTCGACGTCCGCGTCGAAACGCGGACCCGGTACCCGTGGGACGGCCGCGTCGAGCTGACCGTGACCACGGCGACCCCGCTCATGCTGTCCCTGCGCGTCCCCGGCTGGGCCGGGGGCGCCCTGATCGACGGCGTCCCCGCCGAGGTCCGCGACGGCTACGCGGAGGTGCGGCGCGACTGGACGGGTGGGACCACGGTGACGCTCGCACTGCCGATGGCCGCCCGCGTCGTCCGGCCGCACCCGCGGATCGACGCCGTGCGCGGCTGCGTCGCCGTGACGCGCGGGCCGCTCGTGTACTGCCTGGAGCAGGCCGACCTCCCGCACGGCGTCACCCTCGAGGACGTGCGGCTCGACCCGGCGGCGCCGTTCTCGGACGCGTCGCGGCCCGACGTGCCGGTGGCCCTCACCGCGCCCGGCCGGGTCGAGGTCCCCGCGTCGGGCGCGCTGTACGGCGCCGGGGACCCCACGACCGGCGAGCCGGTCGAACTGACCGCCGTCCCGTACTTCCTGTGGGGCAACCGGGAGCCCGGCCCGATGCGGGTCTGGATCCCGGTCGCCACCGAGTAGTTCCGTCCCCTGATCGGCACCCGGGAGCGCACCCAGCCGACCAATGTTAACGCTCACAAAACCGAAGATTGCGAGGACCCGATGATGCGTCCTGTGGTATTTCGGCACAACCGTGGCGTGGCGCGGCTGGCTGCCTCCGTGGTGCTCTGCCTCGTGGCCGGCCTGCTCTCGGTGCTGTCCGCGAGCAGCGCACTGGCCGCGACCGCGTTCACCAGCACGGTGGTCGACTCCTCGAGCGGCCAGTGTGCCACCGTCCCGAACGGGAACAGTGCGGTCCAGCTGACCCAGGCGGGCTGCAATTCCGGCGCGGGGCAGTCGTTCCGGTTCACCCCGGTGTCCGGTGACGTCTACACCGTCAGTACGTTCACTTCCGGCAGCTGCGTGGACATCTACGGCGCGTCCACTGCGGACAATGCCGCGGTGATCCAGTACGCCTGCCACTCCGGCACGAACCAGCAGTTTCGCCTCCAGGCTACGGGAAGCGCTTTCACGCTGGTCGCGGTCGGCTCGGGCAAGTGCGTCACGGCGGTGAACGCCCTGCTCGTCCAGCTGGCCTGCGGCACGGCCGCCGCGTGGCGGCTGCCCGGCTACTCCTCCGGCGGCGGCGATCCGCAGAACCCGCCGGAGAAGACCGTGCGGGTGTGGCTGCTGCGGCCGTCCGACGTGCCCTTCGACCAGCGCTACCCGGACGGCATCGCGAACGTGATGCGGGAAGCCCAGCGGTACTACCGGCAGGAATTGGGCAAGACGTTCCGGCTCACCGAGCCCGTCGTCCAGGTCGTCACCGGCGAGCACGTGAAGAGCTGGTACGAGAACACGCCCAACGGCGGCGAACGCTACTGGTGGGCCGTGTTCAACATGCAGCAGGAGCTGGTGCGCCGGTTCGGCGTCCGGGACGGGGACAGCCGGTGGATCAACGTCGGCGAGGTCATCGCCGAGGGCCAGGGCGCGGGCGGTGGTGGCGGCAACGGCTGGGTGATCCTCTGCCAGCACGACGCCGACGGCGCGGCCGGGATCAACGGCCCGATGAACCGCTGGTACGGCGGCATGGTGCACGAACTGGGCCACGCCTTCGGCCTGCCGGACTCCACCTCGACCGACGGGACGCCGATGTCGGCGTCGTTCTACGACTACCCGAACACCCACTTCAGCCAGAGCCAGAAGAACGGGATCCTCAACGGCCCGTACGGCTCCTTCCTCTTCTGAACCCCTGAAACCGGAGAACCCGATGAGACGTCCGGTCTTGCTCGCCGCTGCCCTCTTGGCGGCCGGCTTCGCAGTGGTGGTCCCGGCGAACGCCGCGGCCACGTTCACCAGCACCATGGTCAACCAGGCGAGTGGCAGCTGCGCCACCGTCCCCAACGGCGACAGCGCCGTCCAGCTGACCCAGACCGCCTGCACCTCCGGTGCCGGCCAGTCGTACACGTTCACCCCGGCGTCCGGTGACGCCTACACCATCGGCACCTTCACCTCCGGCAGCTGCGTCGACATCTACGGCGCGTCCACCGCGGACAACGCCGCGGTGATCCAGTACGCCTGCCACGGGGAAACCAACCAGCAGTTCCGGCTGCAATCGGTCGGGACGAACACGTTCAACGTCGTCGCCGTCAGCTCGGGCAAGTGCATCACCCCGGCGAACAACGCGCTCGTCCAGCTGCCGTGTTCGAGCGCGAGCGCCTGGCGCGTCCCGGGCTACACCCCCGGCACGTCCGACGCCTATCAGGGCATCCCGAACCTCGCGCCGAACGCGTGCAAGAACTCCGGGCTGCCGCGGTCGTACGGCACGAACTTCCAGACGCCGAACGACCCCTACGGCCAGGGCTTCCAGAACACGACGGCGATCGGCTGGGACGGCAACTACTGGCCGGTCTTCAGCTACCTGTCCGGCTCGTTCTTCGCCCGCGGCGTGAACACGACGTACAACGGCCTGTGCGGCGGGATGTACTCGTTCAGCGCTTACACCTACGGCGGCAACCCGGGCGCGCAGTCGGTGCAGTGGACCGAGGACAACGGCTACCTGCCGGCGATGACGACGTCCCGGACCTCGGGCAGCGTCGGGATCACCATCAAGAACTTCGCCGACAAGGTGACCATCAACGGGTCCGCGGTCATGCTCGTCTACACGCGGGTATCCATCAAGAACAACGGCTCCGGCTCGGTGACGGTCCCGCCAGGCGGTTCCGGTCCGGGACTCGTCCGGCTCACGGCGTCTACATTGGACACGGTCGCGGCCGGGCAGACCAGCAACCACGACTTCGTGGTGGCCGTGGACAACTTCGGCAGTGGCGTCGCGCTGCCGACCGGCTCCACGCTGTCGTCGAACGCCCCGAACTACGACACCGCCTACGGCCAGATGACGTCGTACTGGAACTCCCGGCTGGCCGAGACGAACACCTTCAGCCTGCCGAACACGACGCTGCCCAACACCGGGAACCTGGCGAACCCGGGCACCGCGATGACGAACGCCTACAAGGCGGGCACCGTCTACAACCTGATCATGCAGGTGGGCAAGGCGCAGTTCTCCGGCGCCAACAACTACAACTGGATCCTCAACCACGACGTCCCCGGCGAGCTGACCGCCAAGTTCCAGACCGGCGACTTCCGGGACGCGCGCAACCTGCTGCTCACCGCCCGAATCTCCCAGCAGGACAACTGGGACGAGGTCGGCGCCAACTGGTACTGGGACGGCGTCTGGAAGACGATGGGCTCCTGGGCGACGTACCTGGCGAAGACGAACGACACCGCGTTCGTCAGCCAGTACTTCAACGACACCGGCTCGTGGGGCCCCAGCCTCCGCACCATCGCCCGGGTGAAGTACCCCGCCCAGCTCGCCTCGGACGGGACCCTGCAGGCCAACTTCGACAACGACTCCACCGGGCGCTGGCTGTTCAGCAACTTCTCGGCGTTGCAGATGCTGGCCTCCTACAAGTACATCGCGACCAAGATCGGCCAGACCGCCGAAGCGACGTGGGCGAACACCGCCTACACCTCGCTGCTGAACGCGTTGAACACCGTCGTGGGCCGCAACCAGTCCGCGAACGGGTTCAACTACCTGCCCTGCGAGGTCGACAAGCCCAACAGCGCCAACCGCTGCAACACCTTCAACGACGCCAACTGGGCCTCGCCCGGGTGGGTCGGGCAGAACCAGTGGTCGACGATGCTTTCCGGCGGCATGCTGACCGGCATCATGGGCGACCCCGGCCAGATCGACCGGATGTACCAGTGGGGCTTCGGCCGGCTGTCGGCCAACGGCTACCCGTTCCCCACCTTCGGGGCGTTCAACGGGTACTCGACGGCGTACAACACTTCGTACTCCTCCGACGGGCTGTACTCCAACAACTACCGCGACCTGCCGATCACCAGCTACGCCTGGCAGCTCAAGACCACCACCGGCGGCCCGAACGCCTGGTGGGAGGCCAACGGCAGCGGGCCGAGCTCGGCCAACCCGTGGATCGGCAGCCACGCCGGCCCGCAGTTCGGCGCGTGCCCGTACGCGTGGCCGATCGCCGGGCAGCAGCAGGGCCTGCTGGAGTCGCTGGTCGCCGAAGGACTGGCGGCGAGCGGCTCCGGGCCGTACACGTTCACCCGGCCGCTCTACATCGGCCGCGGTGTGCCGAGCGCCTGGCTCACCCCCGGTCAGACGATCTCGGTCGGCAACCTGACCAACACCTACGACGTGGCCTCGGGCAGCCGGTCCACCTACGGCGTCTCCCTCGCGGTGGGCGGCTCCAGCGGCGCCCGCGTCGTCACGGTGACGCTGTCGGGCACCCTGCCCGGCGGTGCGGTCGCCATCCAGCTGCCGGTGTTCCTCTCCACCGGCGTGAACTCGGTCAGCGGCGGCAGCTACGACGCCGCCACGCACACGGTCACCGCGAGCGCGAACACGGTGACCATCACCCTCGCGAGCTGAACCTCCCCGGGGTGCGCCGGGGGCGCGGCGCACCCCGCCCCAGCGAAAGGCGCGATGATGCGCGAACCCACGTTCGACCGCCGCCTGCTGCTCAAGGCCGTGGGCGCCCTTTCCGCGAGCGCGGCGCTGGCCCCGGCGTTCGCCGGCACCGCCGCGGCCGCGGCCCGTCCCGACATCGGTGTCTCGGTGTTCCCGTTCCCGCTCGGCGCGGTGCGGCTGCAGGCCGGCCCGTTCCTCGACAACATGAACCGGCAGCTGGCGTACTTCCGGTTCGTCGACGCCGACCGCCTGCTGCACACGTTCCGCACCAACGCCGGGCTCGCCAGCTCGGCCCAGCCCTGCGGCGGCTGGGAAAGCCCCGCCACGGAGCTGCGCGGCCATTCGACCGGGCACCTGCTGTCCGGGCTGGCCCAGGCGTACGCCAACACCGGCGACACCGCGTACCGGACCAAGGGCGACTACCTCGTCGACGCCCTCGCCGCGTGCCAGGCCGCGTCACCGGGACGCGGCTTCCACGCCGGCTACCTCTCGGCGTTCCCGGAGAACTTCTTCGACCGGCTGGAGGCCGGCCAGTCGGTCTGGGCGCCCTACTACACACTGCACAAGATCATGGCCGGGTTGCTCGACCAGTACCTGCTGGCCGGCAACCAGCAGGCCCTCGACGTGCTGCTGCGCAAGGCGGCCTGGACGAAGGCCCGCACCGATCCGCTGTCGGTCACGCAGATGCAGGCGGCGCTGCGCACGGAGTTCGGCGGCATGCCCGAGGTCCTGACGAACCTGTACCAGGTCACCGGCGATCCTGGTCATCTCGCCACGGCGCAGCGGTTCGACCACGCCCAGATCCTCGACCCGCTGGCCGCGAACTCCGACCGGCTCGCCGGGTTCCACGCCAACACCCAGATCCCCAAGATCCTCGGCGCGATCCGCGAGTACCACGCGACCGGGACGACCCGCTACCGCGACATCGCGGTCAACTTCTGGCGGATCGTGCTCGACCACCACTCGTACGTGATCGGCGGGAATTCGAACGGAGAGTACTTCCAGACGCCGGACGCGATCGCGGGCCAGCTGTCGGACACCACGTGCGAGGTCTGCAACACCTACAACATGCTGAAACTGACCCGGCAGCTGTTCTTCACCAACCCGGCGCCCGAGTACATGGACTACTACGAGCTGGCGCTGTTCAACCAGATCCTCGGCGAGCAGGATCCGAACTCGAGCCACGGGTTCGTCACCTACTACACGCCGTTGCGCGCCGGCGGGATCAAGACCTACGCCAACGACTACGACGACTTCACCTGCGACCACGGCACCGGCATGGAGTCGCAGACGAAGTTCGCCGACAGCGTCTACTTCTTCGCCGGCGAGACGTTGTACGTCAACTTGTTCATCGCGTCGGTGCTGACCTGGCCGGGCCGCGGGATCACCGTCCGGCAGGACACGACGTTCCCGGCGTCGTCCGGGACGAAGCTGACCATCGGCGGGTCCGGGCACATCGCGCTGAAGATCCGCGTTCCGCGGTGGACGTCGGGGGCGGTCGTGAAGGTCAACGGCGTCGCCCAGGGCAGTCCGGCGCCGGGGGCCTACTTCACGATCGACCGGACGTGGGCACCCGGGGACGTGGTCGACGTGTCGGTCCCGGCGTCGCTGACGTTCCCGCGGGCCAACGACGACGCGGGCGTCGGCGCGGCGAAGTACGGCCCGATCGTGCTGGCGGGCCAGTACGGGTCGACGAACCTCGGCGCGCTGCCGACGTTGCAGACGGGGACGGTGAAGCAGGACCCCGCGAACCCGCTGCGCTTCACCGGGACGGCGAGCACGGGCGCGGTCACCCTGCTGCCGTTCTACGCCACGCACCACCAGCGGTACACGGTGTACTGGCGGCTGACCGGCACGCCGCCGGCCGGGACGTCGTACGAGGCCGAGGCGGGCACGCTGGGCGGTCAGGCCGCGGTGCGGAGTTCATCCGGTGCTTCGGGTGGTGCCCTGGTCGGCTATGTGGGCGGTGGTTCGGCGAATTACCTGCAGTTCAACGGCGTGAACTCGACTGCGGGCGCGCATCCGGTGACGATCTTCTACGCCTCGGGTGAGGCACGGTCGTTGACGGTGAGTGTCAACGGTGGTGCCGCGGTCTCGGTTGCCACGCCGGGCACTGGCGGGTGGGACACGGTCGGGTCGGTGCAGGTGACGCTGACGCTCGCCGGGGGCGCGAACACCATCCGGCTCGGCAGCAGCTCGGGCTGGGCGCCGGACATCGACCGGATCGTCGTCGGCTGAGGAGCGGTGAGGGCCACCTCGGCGACCCCGAGGTGGCCCGCACCGCCTCACTGCGCGGGTTCGCCGGACGGGACCGGGAGCGGGGTGCCGAGGGCCACCGGGGTGCCGAAGTTCGGCGTGCCGTCGGCGTTCCAGGTGAACTTCTGGGCGCGGGTGGTGCGGTTCGTGTCGCACCCGCCGTTCACGGAGTTGTTGGCGTGGTACACGATCCAGTCCTCGGTGCCGTCGGGGGACTTGAAGAACCCGTTGTGGCCAGGGCCGAACACCGAATTGGCGGCACTGCGCTGGAAGACCGGCTGCGCGGACTTGACCCACGACGACTGCTGCAGCGGGTCGCCGCCGTTGTAGGTCAGGATGCCGAGCTTGTAGTCGGGAGTGGAGCAGTGACTGGCGGAGAACACGATGAACGTCTTCCCGTTGCGCTGCAGCACTTCGGCGCCTTCGTTGACCGCGCCGCCCACGGTCTCCCAGCTGTAGGTCGGCGACGACAGGATGTGGCGGGTTCCGCTCGCCGTCCACGGGTTCGACAGCGGCCGGATGAAGTCGGGCTGGGAGCCGTTGTAGAACGTGCCCAGCAGGTACAGCTTCCCGTCGAGCTGCAGGATGCTCGGGTCCAGCTCCCAGGTGTTGTCCTGGGTGGGGTCGAGCAGGTCGGCTTTGAAGCTGTACGGGCCCATCGGGTCGGTGCCGGCGCTTTCGAGCACGTGGATGCGCTGGGTCCCGAGGTCGTAGGGTTCCCGGCCGGCGACGTAGTACAGGTACCAGCGCGGCCCGTTCGGCCCGGTGAGCAGGTGGAATTCGGGAGCCCACATCGTCCCGGCGCCGTTGGGCCGGGTCAGGGTGAAGACGACCGTGTCCGGCGCGGCAGCCAGCCCCCCGAGCGTGCGGGACTTGCGCATGGTGATCGTCGAGTTCCACGTCGTCGTGGCCAGGTAGTAGTAGCCGTTGTGGTACTGCAGCCACGGGTCCGGCCCGTGCTGGCTCAGCGGGTTGGTGAAGGTGGCCGCGCTCGTCCCGGCGGCGATCCGCCAGACGCCGCTCGCCGCCGTCGTGCACGGCAGCTGCACGAGCCCGGTACCGCTCGCCGCCGGGGCGACGCACTTCCCGGAACCGACCGAGACGACCGTGAACGTGTTCGTGCCCGCGGGCTGCAGGCGGAATTGCTGGTTCGTCCCGGAATGGCAGGCGTACTGGATGACGGTGGCGTTGTCGGCGGTGGACGCGCCGAAGACGTCGACGCAGCTGCCCGCCGTCATCGTCGCAATGGTGTAGACGTCGGCGCTGTTCTGATAAGGCGTGAAGGTGAAACGCTGGTTCGCCGCGGAAGAACAGCCGCGCTGGACGAGCTGCACCGCGCTCGAATCGTCGGGCACCTCGGCGCAGTTCCCGCTGCCCTGGTTCACCATCGTGCTGCTGAACGTGGTCGCCGCCCGCGCGGGTGCCGCCACGAAGAGGCCGGTCAGCAGAATTGTCACAGCCAGCCACGGTGATCGCCGCATTGTGCCCTCACATCGACCAGAAGGAGAGAAACCCGGAGCCCGTGACCTTACGCCGGAAATGACCGCGTGAAAAGAAAGAACAGCCGATTCCCAGTCCCGGGAATCGGCTATCCAGTGCTGCTTTCAATGGATTACCTGCGTTTGAGGTAGCGGTCGAAAAACGCGCTGAGGCTCGCCCGCTGGCCGGCCGTGCTCCGGTCCGGGTCGACGGTTCCGATGAACGGCGCGATCGACGCCGGGTCGAGGCCGAGCAGGGGGAGGAGCGTCTGGTAGTCGGTGTAGCTGAAGTGCTCGCCGTCCGGGAGGTGCCGCGTCCGGACCGGGCCGCGCTGGTGGGCGAGGAACTCCTGCCACGAAGGGTCGGACGCCGCGCTGTGGTCACCCGCGCTCAGCAACAGGAAAGGCTGATCAAGGCCTTCGTCGGCGGCGCGGCCGTATTCGCGGTTCGACTGGGAGTACGACATGCTGCCGTCGAGGTCGGCCCCGGCGTCGAGGCGGGCGTCCGACACCATCGTCTCGGCGGTGGTGAACCCACCGGCGGAGTGGCCGAACATGCCGGCGCGGGAGACGTCCGGCGTCAGCCCGGCCGGGAGCGCGCGCTGCTCGGCGTCCGGATTCCCGCCGCGGGCCAGGGTTTCCAGCGCGTCGAGGACGAACCGGGTGTCCGCCACGCGCGTGGCGATCAGCTGCCGGCCGGCGTCGGGGCCGGAGGGCAGCACCCGCCGTTCGACGCGGCCACCGGGGAACTCCACCGCCGCGGGCTCGTGCGTGTGGTCGATCGCCACCGTCACGTAGCCCTCGCTCGCGAGCTGCTCGAGCTGCGCGGTCCCGACCGAGCGGGGGTACTTGGCGCTGGGCGAATAGAGCACGACCGGCCGCCGCCCACCGGCCGCGGGAACGCCGGTGCGGGCGTGCGTGGCGAAGGTGTAGTCGAGCCGGTCGGCGGCGATGCCGAGCGTCCGCGCATCTTCCTCGGCGATCAGCTTCGCGGCTTCCGGTGCCTGGTAGGGAGTGTTCGGGCCGCCGCCGGAGCGCGCGGGGTACCGGACGGTCACCATGAGTTCCCGGGTCGTCCCGGCGACCCAGGGGTCCGGCCGCGCGTGGTCGACGAGGTGCAGGTCGACGCTGCCCACGGCATGGGGCCCGGTGGGCGCGGGCAACGCGAGCCGGGTGGCCGCGGCCGCGGAGGCGGGGAGCGCGGTCAGGAGAAGGACGCCGGCGAGCCCGGCGACGAGTGGTGGGTTTCGCATCCTTTGACCGTATTGACGGCGAAGGTGCGCCACATCGGGATGATCACCGAGATCGACCCGGTCAGGGCTGTGGC